>NZ_JAIQXS010000028.1:0-62421 GCF_020166565.1 Rhizobium sp. 3T7 | reverse complement strand
CCTTCCGGGCGTTTTCAGTGGTACCTTCCGCCGAGACGCTTAGCCGGCGATCTTTTCGCCGTAAGCCTTCTGGGCATAGTAGTGGCCGAAGCGGCTGTCGAGGAACGCGTCGAGGCCGATATCTTCCTGCCGGACGAAGCCCTTCGTCGGCAGCTCTTCCTTGGCCAGCATGTCAAGCACGGCGCAGATGCTCGATGCGGTGGTGATCTGGATGGCGCTCATCATGCGACCTGCAACGACAGCACTGTAGACCTTGTTGGCGTAGGTCTCCTGCACAAGTCGACCATTCTTCCAGCCGGAAACCGTCACGAAGATGATCACGACGTCCTGCATCGTCGAGGGTAGCGCGTGCTCCAGGATATCCTTCAACACTTCGCGGCGGTGGCGCAGGCCAAGATCGCTGAGCAGCGCCTTCATGATGGCCGCATGGCCGGGATAGCGGATGGTGCGGTAGTTCAGGGTCCGCACCTTGCCCTTCAGCGTTTCGCACAGGGTGCCGAGGCCGCCGGACGTGTTGAAGGCCTCGTAGGTCACACCATCAAGGGAGAACTCTTCGCGTTCTTCCAGGGCCGGAACTTCGATCAGCTGTCCGTCGACGATGGCCTCGCAGGGCTCGATGTACTCGTTGATTACGCCATCGGTGCTCCAGGTCAGATTGTAGTTCAAGGCATTCGAGGGATACTGCGGGAGGGCACCAACGCGCATGCGGACGCTGTCGAGCGTGTCGAAGCGGCTGGCAAGATCGTTTGCAACGATCGAGATGAAGCCCGGAGCCAGGCCGCACTGCGGAATAAAGGCGGTGGACGCGCTGGCCGCAATCGCCTTGACGCGGCGCGTGGATTCGACGTCCTCCGTCAGATCGAGGTAGTGCACGCCGGCCTCGGCGGCGGCCTCGGCAATTGCGATCGTCAGATGGAACGGGGCGGCACTCAGGACGGCAAACTTGCCGGAGAGAAGTTTGACCAGCGAAGCGTGGTCGGCAATGTCGACTTCCGCAAGACTGAGGGTGGAATTCGCCTCCATGTGATCCAGCTGCTGCTTGCTGCGGTCGGCTAACGTGACGTGGTAGTCGCCGGAATGGATGAGAAGATGGGCGATCGTCGAGCCGATCTTGCCGGCACCGATGACGACAATGTTTTTCATATGCGTTCCCTCTACTGGATCAAGAAATCTTTATGCCTTCTTTATTCCTGTCTGTTTGGTTGATTCACAGCGCGAGAATGATAAGATTGACTAGATTTTTTTGGCGTTTCGCCGGTAAGAATAATCAATATGACGATGAGTGATAAGGATAGGCAGCTTCTGTCGATTCTCAGCGAGAATGCCCGTATGCCAACCGCCGTGCTAGCGCGCAGGCTTGGCTTGTCGCGTACCACGGTGCAGGCGAAAATTGAGCGCCTGGAACGGGACGGCGTTATTGCGGGCTATGGCGTGCGGCTATCGGATGATTTCGAGGGCGGCCAGATAAAGGCGCATGTGCTCATCACCTTGGCGGCCAAGGCACTCGGGCGTGTTACGCAAGAACTGCAGTCGATTGCGCATGTCCGTTCCGTCCATTCGGTGAGTGGCAGCTTTGATATGATCGCGATCGTTGCGGCGGCATCGATCAGAGAACTCGACATGGTCATCGACAAAATTGGCGATATCGATGGCGTCGAGAAAACGCTCTCGTCGATCATCTTGTCGACGCGTATCAATCGCTAGCGTCTTTAAGTTTGGCGCGCCTATCTTTGCCTAAAGGAATCTCGATCGCCGTCGCGCCCGCCCCATATGTGGGCTCAAGACGCTGGATTGGATCCAACTGATAGGTCCATCCTTTGAACATGAGTGGAGGCGATCGTGAGGCTGGGCGCTATCCGGACGAGAAATGGAATAGCGGCCTGACGACGATCTTGCTGGTAAAGCCGCTGTGCCGCCTCGACAGTCAGGTCCCTTGAAGTCCGCGTGTCGGACCCACCGCTAGGCGCGATAGAGGGCAGCTGCACCGGTAAGTCCGGCGCCAGCCGCCGTAAGAAGGAGGGATTCACCATTCTGAAGAGGTCGATTGGCGGCATCCAGCGACAACGAGAGCGGGATCGTTGCAGCCGAAGAGTTCCCAAATCGGTCAAGCGAACAGACGGTCCGTTCGGCTTTTATCCCGAGGTTGGCTGCGACCGACTGAAATATCCGGACATTAGCCTGGTGCGGCACGAAGCGAGTGATTTCGCCAGCGTCTACAGCGGCTCTATCGAGCGCCCTTTGTGACGCGGAACTCATCATTTCGACCGCCCGCGAAAACACCTCGCGTCCATCCCGCATTGTCATGAGAAACTCGTCGGCGGCCATGCTGGAGGAGAAAGGCCTGTTGCTGCCACCGGCTGGGATCGAAATCAGATCGTAGCCGCTCCCATCCGAACATAGGTCGGCGCCAAGAATCCCGGCGGCGGGATCACGTGATGGTGTCAACACGACCGCCCCCGCCGCATCCGCAAACAGAACGCAGCTGGCGCGTTCTGCGGGGTTGATGCGCCGGCTGAGGATATTGGCGGCGATGACAAGAACGGCCCTGCCCTGTGTGCGCACGAAGGCGTCTGCGAGCGTCAGTGCGTACAGGAAGCCGGAACAGGCGCCGGCAAGGTCGATTGCGCCGGAGTTCTCCAGTCTGAGCCTGTGCGCCACGAGCGGCGCTGTTGGTGGCAGCAGATGATCCGGTGTGGAGGTTGCCAGCAGCGTCAAGCCGATCTCAGAACGGCCGATCCCGGCATTGTCGAGCGCCATGGCTCCTGCTTCTGTGGCAAGGCCGCTCAGGGTGTCGCCCTCTTCGACCCAGTAGCGCGTGCGAATGCCCGTGCGGCGCTCGATCCAGCCGGTTTCCAGTCCGAGGGATTGTTCGATTTCGGCGTTTTCAACGCAACGGCCGGGGACACTGTGCCCGAAGCCTGCCATGCGCGCGGAGCGGACGTTCCTCATGCCGGAGTTCCGATCAACACGCTTGCCGCCTCGTCGATCGCATCATAGAGGCGGTCGATCTCGGTTTCCAATATGCAGTAGGGCGGCATGAGATAGATGACATTTCCAAGCGGGCGGATGAGAAGCTGACGCTCGCGGAAGAAGGCGCGCAACCGCGGTCCTATGTCGGCTAAATATCCGTCTGAGGGAACAGCCATGTCCAGAGCGGCAATGGTTCCGGACTGACGCACATTCTGGAAGCGCCGATCTTCGGCAAAGCGAGCTAGCCCCTTCCCTTGCAGGGCAACGAGGCGATCGATGCGTGCCTGAACCGGCTCCTGCGCCCAGATCTTCAAATTCGCGACCGCAGCCGCACAGGCGATCGGATTGGCGGTGTAGGAGCTCGAATGGAAGAAGGTCTTGCGGCGGTCGGTCGAAAGATGCGCATCAAAGATCTCGCTTGTGCAAAGTGTTGCGGCAAGCGGCAAAATGCCCCCGGTCAATCCCTTCGATGTGCAGAGGATGTCGGGACAAATGCCCGCCTGTTCGGATGCAAAAAGTGGGCCCGTCCTGCCCCAGCCGGTCATCACCTCGTCGGCGATCAGGAGCACGCCGTGGGATTGGGCGATCTTGCTGAGTTCGCCAAGCAGCGAGGGCTCGAACATCTTCATGCCACCGGCGCCAAGCACCAGCGGCTCGATCAGTAGTGCCGCAACGCGGCCGGAGCGACAGGTGAGCTCGAAGGCGTCAAGCGTGTTCTGCTCCGTACCTGGCTCTGGAAAGGCAAGCCGGTCGACGCCAAACAGCAAGGGTTCATAGGCCGCATTGAAGACGCCCCTTTCGCCGACGGACATGGTGCCGATCGTGTCGCCATGATAGCCATGTTCCATGACGACGATCCGGTCGCGACCTCGCCCGGTGTTGTGGAAGAAACCGAGCGCCATCTTTAGCGCGACTTCGACGGCCGTCGAGCCACTGTCGGAATAAAAGACGTGCTCAAGCCCTGCCGGGCTTACGGCGATCAGTCCTCGAGCAAGATCCTCCGCCGGGGCGTGAGTGTATTCGGCAAAGATGATTTGGTCGTAGCACTCGGTTGCCGTGCGGATAGCCTCCATGATTGTCGGGTGCCGATGGCCGTGGGTGACCACCCACCACGAAGAGATGGCATCAAGAATGCGGTTGCCGGCCTCGTCGATGAGATAGGCACCTTCGGTCCCCACGACCTTCTTCATCGTTGGCTCAAGGGCATGCTGCGTGAATGGATGCCATACGGGGGAGCGTGTCATGACTTCGGGCTCCGAAACATCGCGACGTCGAAACCGCGATGAAAGGCCGCCATCAGTCGGTCGTGGGTAAGCGGGCTTGTTGGCTCCAGGCGACCCAGCGCGCGCGCTCCGCTCATGTGGACAATGATCTTCTGCGTCTCGATGCTCTCCTCGCCTACAAAGGCAATGCCGAAGATGGGAACCGAACGTCGCTGCAGTGCTTCCACCGACATCAGCGTATGATTGATGGTGCCGAGTGAGGTTCTGGCGCACAGGATGACCGATGCCTGCCATCGGGCGAAAACGTCGGCAAAAAGGATGTCTGATGTCAGCGGGACGAGAACGCCGCCGGCGCCTTCAATGACAAGCGGGCCGGCGGGCGTCGGCGGCACAAGTGCGTCCGGATCTATTCTCACGTCGTCGAGCGCTGCCGCGTGGTGCGGGGATGCAGGCGTCTTCAGCCGATAGGCCTCAGGGACAATCCGGTCGGGTGATACCCTGCCCAATCGGGCGACGATTTCAGCATCCGTCTCCTCGTTGAGCCCCGCCTGAACAGGTTTCCAGTAGTGTGCCCCGAGCGCGGCTGTCAAAGCGGCCGAGAAGACTGTCTTGCCGATACCCGTATCGGTGCCGGTGACGACGAAGCGCTGCGTCATTGCTGCTCCTCCCGCAAGGTGACGGCGAGGTGCTCGAACAATCGGGAGACGGTCGTTTCATCGACGCTCAAGGTGATGGAGATGCGCAACCGCGCCGTGCCTTCGGGCACGGTTGGTGGACGGATGGGCCTGACGTCGAAGCCCTCGCGGCGCAAGTGCTCGGCGATGAGCACCGCGCGATGATTGTCGCCGATCACAACGGGCAGAATCTGCGATTTGCTCGCGTGCATCCCGGTTGCCGCTTCCATCTCGCGACTCGCGTAAGATACGAGTCCGGCAAGCTTGTCGCGCCGCTCGGGCTCATCGGTGAGGATCCTCAACGCCTCTCGCACCGTGGCAGCCATCAGTGGAGACGGTGCTGTCGAATAGATGAAATTCCGGGCGCGGTTGATAAGGAAATCGCAGATGATAGCCGGTCCAAGGATGAGTGCGCCCGATGCGCCAAGCGCCTTGCCGCAGGTATGCAGGGTAATGCAGTTTTCTGGATGACCGAGACCCTCCGACAGACCGCGCCCGCCCTGGCCGTAGACGCCCGTCGCGTGCGCCTCGTCGATGATAAGAAAACCATCATGCTGCGTTGCAAGCTCCATCAGCTCGCGAAGCGGGGCGCGATCGCCGTCCATGGAATAGAGGCTTTCGACGGCGATCCACGGGCGCCCCGTGCCGCCGGCACGACGCCATGTGCGGATCGCATCGGCGACTGCGTCGACGTCGTTGTGTGTGGTTGCGACCGACGGTGCGCGACTTTTCGAGACCCCCTCATGGGCGCTGGCATGGATCAGCGCGTCGTAGACGATGATGTCGTCGCGCTGCGGCAAGGTCGAAAACAGCGCCACATTGGCGGCATAGCCGCTGCCGAAGTAAAGAGCCCGCGCCGCTCCGAAATAAGCGGCTGCCTCCTGCTCCAGCGCCTCATGCTCGGGATGATTGCCGCGAAGCAGCCGCGAGCCCCCTGCCCCGACCGGCACGCCGCGATCCATTGCGTCGCGAAGGGCGTCCTTGAGCCGCATTGAATCGGCCAGGCCGAGATAGTCGTTCGAGGTGAAATCGGTGCCGGATAGCGCGACGAGGCTCCGGCTCCTCCCCTTGCGATCAAGGCCGGCGAGCTTGCGCTCATAGACCGCAAGGTTGGCGGCGGTCATTCCGCTCGCTCCAGTTGCTCGGCCTTCAGCCCCAGGCGACGAAAGAGTGCCGCATCTTGATCCTCGCCGGGATTGTCCGCTGTCAGCAGGGTCTCGCCCACGAAGATCGAGTTGGCGCCCGCAAAGAAACAGAGCGCCTGGGTCTCGTCCGACATGTCCGTCCGACCTGCGGACAGACGGACATAGGAGGTGGGCATCAGAATGCGTGCCAGTGCGACGGTGCGAACGAAATCGATCGGATCGATCGGCTGAGCATTGGCGAGCCTCGAGCCGGCGATCGGAATCAGCATGTTGATCGGCACGCTCTCGGGGGGTGTCGGCAGGTTTGCAAGCGTGACAAGCATCGAGATGCGATCTTCCGCCGTCTCGCCCATGCCGAGAATACCGCCGGCGCAAACCTTGATGCCCGCTTCACGGACATTGCCAAGGGTCTCCAGCCGATCGGCAAAGCTGCGGGTCGTGATGATTTCGCTGTAGAAACGCTCGGAGGTATCGATGTTGTGATTGTAGTAGTCGAGGCCGGCGCCGGCGAGCCTGGCGGATTGCTGCGGTGTCAGCATCCCAAGCGTCATACAGGTCTCCATCCCCAGTGCGCGGACGCCCTCGACCATCGCGACAATCGCATCCATGTCGCGGTCCTTGGGGCTGCGCCAGGCGGCGCCCATGCAGTATCGCGTGGCGCCCCCGTCCTTGGCCTTTCGCGCTTCGGCGAGAACGCGCTCGACTTCCATCAGTTTTGAAGCCTTGAGCCCGGTCGGATAGTGGGCGGACTGGCTGCAATAGCCACAATCCTCGGCGCATCCGCCGGTCTTGACCGAGAGGAGGCGGCTCATCTGCACCGCGTTCGGGTCGAAGTTGGCACGGTGGACGCCGTGAGCACGATAGAGAAGGTCGTTGAAGGGCAAATTATAGATAATCTGAGCTTCTGAGTGGGTTGCGAAGCCTAAGGGAGCGCTGCTGCCTTTGATTTCTTGCGTCGAATTCGCTGAAGGGGACTGCATTGGTCCAAAATCCTCTCGTCATGAAGCTTCGATTCGTAGATAGAAGATATTTTTATCTATAATTGTCTGAAATGGTATTAGGCAAGCGTGTTTTTCTGGTCATCCCTGATGACGGAGTGGGCCGCCAAGCAGGCGCTCGGTCGGGCCTGCGTCCTCAGGACGTCTGGCCCAGGCTACTGCAACAGCCGGGATCAGGCGTGCCTGCCAGGAGCGAGTATGCCTTAACTTGCGGTAAGGGCGCCGCAAGGGCGGTGGACTAGCTCGTCCATTTCGGGTGTGCAGACGGAGCAGTGTGACACTATTGGACCGGGTGTAAACCACGTCGGGCTTTCCGGTCGTCGACACTAGCCGACGATCGCAAACCGCTCGCGGGAGGCATGCTGCAGTCGCCGCGGCGGTCCCCCGATCCATTGCACGTGCCGCTCCAACGCGGTCACGGCATTTTCGACCTTGCCGGCACGAAGAAATGTGAGAATGGTGCGATGATCGTTGTCGACCCGTGGCTCCCAGTCTGTCAGCCAGGTGGCGAACAGAAATCGGGCGCTCGCGGCATGAAGGTCGTCAATGGCGGAGAGCAAGCGTGGCATACCGCAAGGCTCAAGGATGAGCCGGTGGAATCTGCGATTGGCCTCTTCCCAGGTGCGGACATCGCGCGCATTGTCGCCGTCGATCGTCGCCTGTTCGGCTTGATCGAGACGTGACGGCGTGAGGTGTTCGGCCGAGTGGCGCAGTGCAAGACCTTCGAGGGCGGCGCGCATCTTCGCAACCTCCTGCACCTCCTTGAGATCGAAGGAGGCAACACGAACGCCGCGGCGCGGTTCGCTGACGGCGAGGCCTTGCGCTTCCAGGCGACGCAAAGCCTCGCGCACGGGGACGTGCGACGATCCGAACTCCTCGGCGATATGGTCCTGCTTGAGCTTGGAGCCGGGCGGCAGGGCGCCGGTCACGATGCGCTCTGCGAGCGCGCGACTTATACGGCCGGCTATCGTGTCGTCATTATGAATAGTCATATTTTAGAGATAGTTCCTGCGCTCGACGCTGTCGAGGTGCGTGCCACGCGTGGCTGTGGATTTGTCTGCGGCATCTATCCGACGGTTTGGGAAGACGATGGATCATGACAATCTGGCCGGCAGCATCCTTGCCTGATGTTGGCGGCGTCGCGAAGCGGCTTCAGGAGTCTCGCTAAGGGGATTGCATGCATCCTGCGCGGCCGATTGACTGCTCGGCATCGCGGTGGCGATGGTGTCTCTGAAGCAGCTTTTCAGACATGGAACCGGGCCCTCAAGCGTCATTTCGTTTCTGGTCGCTACGTTGCTCCGAAAGCGTCCGAACGAGAGGGCGTGGCTCGCTGCCGGCACACGAGCGACGAGGTGGTCGGCGGTCTCCGGCCGCCACGAGTGGCTGATCCAAGCGGGCGTTGAAGGCTCCTGTGGATTCACAAGAGATGTTCTGCGCTCGTCGACCAAACGCGCCCGCCTTGCGGATCCACGAATTTGACCCGATGGAGGGGTGGTTTTGCCCGGAACCGCCACACTGGTATGCCGGGGCGAGGTGCCGAGGCGGACAGGAGACGGACTGCAGCCCGAGCAGTTGCCGACAGTGATCTCTGGTCGGCACGAGTGAAGACACTTGCGGATTCAAGCGCGTTCAGTGGTCGTCGGCATAAGCGTCCGCCTTGGCGATATACCATGCAATCGTTGGGTCGGCCTGCGCGAGGCAGTGAGAGCATCTCGACGCCTTGGGTTGGTTGCGCGGTTTGTGATCGCGCCATCTGCTTGAAGCTGGATAGTGGGCTCGGCATAAGCTGTTTGCTGATGATCTCAGCTTACATCGATGTCGTTGCGTGGAGCCGGCGTCGCGCGCGAACGCCGTGCAGCCGTGGGCCTCCTATGCCCTGGGACGTTTGATGGCGCGCTTTTCCTGGCAGGGGTCTCTGGCGCTCAGGCAGGACTAGCGCAAGATGTTCGGCACACAGGCCACGGCAACGATCACCGGGAGTGCCTAGGGCATTTCATTTGCCTGCCGCCAGTGAGGTTGACAGTGGGAAGCACCGGTTCGTAGGAGGGCCTTGGAGAGGCCTCTAGGTAGGGTGAGGCTGCGGCAGAGGGAGGGTGTCGGATGGGTTTGGTAGTCTCGTTGGTGGCGAGACGGGCGGCTGTCATTGCGCAGTTAGACAGAGTTCCCCGCGGGGAACATTTGGGGAGACATCGGTCCGGTGCTGCCGTTGAAAAGGGCGTCGGTTCGCCCGGTAGCCCGTCACGCTAGGGTCCTTGCTGGCTGAAGATTTCGCAGATAGCCGGCGGAATACGGTTGACAAATCACTGTCTCATCCCGGATTCTGTGAATACGCTCACGATGCAGGGCCGTTCACAGGAGGCGAAAGCGGTTGATTTTGGACCCGATGCCCCCCCCCGCAAAGCCCCTTTGGCGGCATTTTCCAGTCTGTGGCGCCGGTCAAGGCAATAGGGTCTAGCGGAAGCGAATGCGGAATTAATTGCCGTAAGCGAAAATATGCGTGGTTAACCAATGATTTAGTCGACGTAACGCTGGCCTCGTCAGCAGACGCTTCGGAAGCGATCGACGCACGTCGAAAGCACTTTTTCTCCCGGTCGTTTCCACCAGTTCCCCGCCGAAAAGATCTCCACCTCCTGCGGGCCGCGATAGCCGGCCGTTTCGATGGTGCGGCGGATTCCCTTGAGGTCTATGACACCGTCTCCCATCATCCCGCGGTCGAGTAAAAGATCCGTTGTCGGAACCAGCCAGTCGCAGATGTGGTGTGCCAGGATGCGGCGAGACGCGCCGGCGCGCGCGATCTGCTGCTCCAGTTTCGGATCCCACCAAACATGGTAGACGTCGATGGCAACGCCGACGCCGTCGCCAAGTAGGTCACAGATATCGAGCGCCTGCTCGAGCGTATTCACGCAGGCACGATCGGCAGCATACATCGGATGCAGCGGTTCGATTGCGAGCGGAATGCCGGCGGCGTGCGCATGCGGGAGGATTGCGGCGATACCATCGGCCACCATTTCGCGCGCGTGGGCGATATCTCGGGATCCTACAGGCAGGCCGCCAACGACCAGGACGAGGCAGTCCGCTTTGAGAGCGGCAGCCTCATCGATCGCCTTTTTGTTGTCGTCGATTGCTGCGGCGCGTGCCGCTGCGTCGGCCGCGGGGAACATGCCGCCGCGGCAAAGGCCCGTCACCTGCAACTTGTTGTCGGCGACGATGCGAGCGGCTTCCGAGAGACCGATGGCGTGGACCTGATCGCGCCACGGGGCGATTGCGAGGATGTCCTGTTTCAGGCAGGCTTCGACGGCCTGCCGCATATTGTACTGCTCGCGAACGGTCGCGAGATTGATCGAAAGGCCGTCGACTGCCATGCGTGTTCCTCCCTCACCTCGCCGGTGCGAAGTGGATGCCGTGGTGTTTCAAATCCCCGCTGTGGCGAGGACTGTTTTCATTCGTTCGGTGGCAAGATCCGGGTCACGCAGAACCCGAGCCTGGTCGGCAAGGCGGAAGAGTTCCGCAAGATGCACGATCGAGCGCGCGCTCTGCTGGCCGCCGAGCATCTGGAAGTGATTCTGGAAGTCGTTGAGGTAGGCCAGGAAGACGACACCGGTCTTATAGAACCGGGTCGGCGCCTTGAAGATATGCCGCGAAAGCGGCACGGTCGGCGCCAGGATATCGTGGAAGCCGGTAAGATCGTCTTCCGCAAGCTTTTGCAAAGCAGCGCTCGCCGCAGGCGCGACGGCATCGAAAATACCGAGCAACGCGTGTGAGTACCCCTGTTCGTCCCCGGCGATAAGCTCGGCGTAGTTGAAGTCGTCTCCGGTGTACATCTTGACCGCCGGATCAAGCTTCCGGCGCATGACGATCTCCTTCTCCGCTGAAAGCAGAGAAATCTTTACGCCGTCGACCTTGCTTGCATGATCATTGATGATGGCGACCGCCGTCTCCATGGCCTGCGTATCATTGCGCGAGCCCCAATAGCCGGCGAGCGCAGGATCGAACATGTCGCCGAGCCAATGGATGATTACTGGCTGGCGAACCTGTCGCAGGATGCGGTCATAGACACGCACGTAATCCTCAGGGCTCTTGGCGGCCGCGGCGAGAGCACGGCTTGCCATGAGGATGATCCTGCCGCCCTGCTCTTCGACGTAGGCGACCTGCTCTTCATATGCGTGGGTCACATCGTCAATGCTCACATCCGGACCGGGGGGCAGATGGTCGGTGCCGGCCCCGTAGGCGATAAGCGCATCAGGGCGTTTGCGCGCTGCCGATTGGACATTGGCGATCAGTTCCTTGGCGCCCGTCCAGTCAAGCCCCATGCCGCGTTGGGCCGTGTCCATAGCCTCGGCCACACCGAGGCCGAGATCCCACAGGTATTCGCGGAACGCGACGGTGCGCTCCCAATCGATGTTGCGATCGAGCCAGGGATCGTTGTCGGCCAACGGATCGACCACCACGTGCGCGGCGGCAAAGGCGACGCGGTTGAAGGCGTGCCCGCCGGCCGGGCGTTCCGGTGCGGCAAGCGGTGAGTTGGCGACCGTGTAATCCTGCAGGGTACCGCCGGAAACGGGAAGACGAAGTGTCGCTGTCATGGTCGTCAGGCAACCTTGCGGACGGAGGAGTCGGCGAGCGAGGGAACATCGACCCAGCGGCGTTCCTTCCAGCTTTGGTGTGCCAGTTCGGCAAGTTGAACGCCCTTGGCGCCTTCGCGCAGGGTGAACTTCCACGGTGCGTCCTCGACGACGTAGCGCAGGTAGTCTTCCCACTGCGCCTTGAAGCCGTTGTCGAACAACTGGGTTTCCGGCACCTCGTCCCAGGTCTTGTAGAAGTCGATTGTCTGCGGCTGGTCAGGATTCCATACCGGCTTCGGCGTGTTGACGCGATGCTGGGTCCAGCACTTCGTCAAGCCGCACACGGCCGAGCCATGGGTGCCGTCGACCTGGAAGGTCACGAGGTCGTCACGACGCACGCGAACCGCCCAGGAGGAGTTGATGTGGGCGACGATCCCGCCTTCGAGCTCGAAGGTCGAATAGGCCGCATCGTCGGCATCGGCCCGGTAGGTCTTTCCATTCTCGTCAACGCGACTTGGGATATGTGTGGATCCATAGCAGCTGACGGCCTTGACCTCGCCGAATAGGTTGTCGAGCACGTAGCGCCAGTGCGGCAGCATATCGAGGATCATGCCGCCACCATCGGCCGCGCGATAGTTCCAGGAGGGGCGTTGCGCCTTCACACCCCAATCGCCTTCGAAGACCCAGTAGCCAAATTCTCCGCGCACCGAGAGTATCTTGCCGAAGAAGCCGCTGTCCCTCAGCAACGCGATCTTGCGCAGCCCTGGCAGGTAGAGCTTATCCTGCACGACGCCATTCTTGACGCCGCGCTGCTCGGCAAGCACCGCAACAGAAAGCGCCTCCTCGAGCGTCTCCGAGATTGGCTTTTCGCAATAGACATGCTTGCCCGCCTCGATTGCCTTTTTCAGCAGCGCAACGCGCATTTGCGTCGAGCCCGCATCGAAGAAGATCTTGTTGTGCGGATCAGCAAGGGCGCTATCGAGATCGGTGGTCGTGCGCGTCAGGCCGTGCTTGCGGGCAATCGCTTCGATCTTGTCGGCGTTGCGTCCGACGAGGACCGGATCGGGCATCAGGCGGTCGCCGTTGGAAAGCTGAAGGCCGCCCTGCTCGCGGATTGCCAGAATGGACCGCACCAAATGCTGGTTATAGCCCATGCGGCCAGTGATCCCATGCATGATAATGCCAAGCGAAATCGTCGCCATCTGCGTCTTCCTCCCAATAAATAACTATTTAGTTACATAAGTGACATGCGCTCCCCATGCTGTCAACCCGGCCCAGGAAACACGCACTTGTTGTGGCCCCGAACTCCCGCAGCGTCGCCTGCATTCGTTGCGGCGATCCCGTAGCGCAATCCTCCCGCTTTGCCCTGAACGCCGGATGCAAACCGCTGGATATCCGTGGCAGAACCCCTTATGCGGTAAGCCAAGTGATTGGTTTGAATTCCGGCAAGTCGAGTCTATGAAGGCAATTTCTGGCACCAACCTAGAGCAGGCGAAATCGCACAACCGGCGTGTCGTGATCGAAGCGATCCGAACGAACGGGCCTTTGTCGCGGGCGGCACTGGCTCGGTTGACGGCACTCAGCACGCAGACGGTATCGAACATCGTCGAGGAGTTGGAAGGGGCTGAGTTGCTGAAGGCGGAAGTCCCGCAGAAGGCGGCTCGCGGACAGCCGATCACGCCCTACTCGATCAATCCGAACGGTGCCTATTCCATTGGTCTGGAGCTGGAGCGGGATCATGCGGTTGGCGTGCTGACCGACCTTTCGGGACGTGTCCGGGCCCGGATCGAGAAGGCCGTCGACCGACCGACGCCCGGCGAAGCGATGCCGATCCTTGCCGGTATCGCCGACGAATTGCAACGGAGCTTCCGCTTCGATCGCGCCCGCCTGCTTGGTGCCGGCATTGCGATGCCGGGGCGTTATGCCGCCGAAGGCGTGACATCGCTCAGCCCGGTGACACTGCCTGGCTGGCAGGATTTTCCCGTGGCCAGGGAACTTGCAGCGCTTGTTGGCGTGCCCGTTCTCGTCGAGAACGACGCCACGGCTGCTGCGATCGGCGAGCGGCTCTACGGCGTCGCTCGCGGCTTAAACAGCTTTGTCTATCTGTTTCTCGGCGGTGGCATTGGTGCTGGCATGTTTCTCGACGGCCATCTCTACAAGGGAAGCCGCAGCAACGCCGGCGAGATCGGCCATATGATCGTGGTCCCGAATGGTCTTGCCTGCGTATGCGGCAAGCGTGGTTGTCTTGACCGCTATGTCTCGCTCGGCTCGGCCTATGAGTATCTCGACATTCGTGATCTTGAACAGCACGATCCCGAAACCCTTGCCGCCCTGATCGAGCAAGGGAACACTCGGATTGACGCCTGGGCAGAGGCTGCTGCCGAACCCTTGCGTCAGACAATCGATTTTCTGGAGCTGGCCTTCGACCCGCAGACGATCGTGCTTGGCGGTTCGATGCCTCCATCGCTGCTGCAGCGCCTCGCTCGTCAGCTGGAGCCCTTGCATACGCCCGTGAATCCGGGGGAGGAGCGAAACCTTCCCCGCATCATGATCGGAGCGACCGGCAGAGACACGGCGATCTTGGGCGCTGCGGCACTGCCGATCTTTTCGGAAACGAACCCGCAGTTCGATGTCCTTCAAAAGCCTCTAGGCTGATAGCCTCACGGATAGGCGTAGAGGACCGGCATCAGTCCCGAGACCGCCTTGAAACGCTCCCAGGACTTGTCGGCCGGCTTCGTCCAGGCGCTCTCTGCAAGCGCCGAGATCCGCGGAAACACCAGGCGGTCGAAGACCGCGCGATCGGTCATCGGCTCTGACCAGATGCAGGCCTGGATGCCGCGCAACTTCTCCTTCTGCTCGTCGCTCCAGCCTTCCACCGGATCGAAATTGTAGAGCTTCTCCGGCTCCGACCACCCGGCCCAGCTGGCGCCCGGCTCATCCCAATCGGGGCTGTTGGCCATATCGAGGTAGTAGACCTGCCCTGGGCAGACGACCATCTCGTAGCCTTGACCGGCAAGTGCTGCCGAAACTTCGACGCTACGCCAGCCGCAGAGATAGCTCTTCGTCTTGTCGATGACGTCGCCGTGCGCCGCTTCTTCCCATCCACCGGTGACGCAACCTTGTTCGGCGAGGAACTTCTGGATCCTTGCAAGAAACACGGATTGCAAAACGGCGGCCCCCGATCCGTCGATGTCATCGGCGCCGTGCGTATTGGTGATGACGTTGAGACGCTTGGCATGTGCCTCGGCCATGGCGTCTCCGCCGATCTCGCGCAGCCGCGCCAACGCTTCCGGCGAGCCCGACCAGGCGCCAAGGGGCACCTCGTCGGCGCCGATATGGATCGTCTTGAAGGGGAAGAGCTCGATCAGTTCGCGGAAGATGGTTTCCAAAACCTCATAGGTCTTCTCGCGGGCCGGGTTCACGCAGTTATCAGGGAAGCCCTGGACCGAATAGTAGCTTCCGGCTTCCTGCGGGTCGCGAAGTTCCGGGATCGCCTGCTGCATGGCATAGCAATGTCCAGGGACGTCGATCTCCGGCACGACCTCGATGCCAAGCTCCCTGGCGTGCGCCACGATCTCGCGAACCGCAGCCTTGGTGTAATAACCGCCGGTGCGGGCTGCGCCGGAACCGAGCAGCGGCGGTATGGCAAGGCCATGTCCGCGCCAGGCGCCGACGTTGGTCAGGGCTGGATAGGCGTCGATTTCGACGCGCCAGGCCTCGTCGTCCGAAAGGTGCCAATGAAAGCGATTGACCTTGTTCCAGGCGAGGATACTGAGCAACTTCTTGATTTCGGCCTTGCCATAGAACTGTCGGGCCACATCGAGATGCAAGCCCCGCCATCCCATGGATGGCTCGTCGCGGATCTCGCCTTCAACGGGGAAGCGGAATGCGTGCGGATAGAGGTGCGCGCCACGCCAAATCTGCGCAAGCGTGATCAGGCCGTAGAGCAAGCCCGTATGCGTGCTGGCGGAAATGCGAACGATATCGCCGGCGAAGGAAATGCCATAGGCCTCCGACGCGAAGCCGTCGATCACATCAAGCATGACAGGCATTCCGCCTTCGGAGGCAGGACGAACAATCCCCTCGACGGCAAAGAGCTGTTCGACGAGACCGGTAAAGGCAGTCGCCGCGGCAATTGCCTGGGGATTGCTGGCGTTGAGCGCGAACCCCGGAGGGACCGAACGCTTGCCCGATACCGACACCTCGTTCGGCCACGGCACGATCGCGACAGGCACCGGCGGATTGGCCGGCACGGGGTAGATTTCTGCGCCGCGCTTCAATGGCGCATTGTTGGCGAGCGATCGGGTCGGCTCCACCGATAGCGCAAGCGTGCTGCCGTTGGCGAAAGCCACATAGGCGCCGGTTGCCCCATCCGTCCAATGTTGAAATGGCCAGCTGAGGGAGGAGATGGTCAACGTCCAGGTCTTGCCCGCCTCAAGCTCGAAATTTTCGGGCGGCAGAAATTCGGTGAAGTTCGATAGCCGGCGACCGATCGTGCCACCCTCGATCTGAACCGCTGGATCGACCCGTCCCGGTCCGCTGATGCAGAGGGTGAAATCGGCAATCGACTTCGACGAAAGGTTCTTGAGAGTGAGTGTATAGGCCTGGGCTCGTTCTTCCAAAGCGGGGAGCCATGAGCTTTCGAGCCGCAGGGCGGGTTGGCGCTGTATCGACATGATCATCTCTTGATAGCGTTGCGGGGATTAGGTTTTGAGCATTCCGGCATAGACGCCGGGAGCGGAATTGGGGATCGGCATGGCGCCCACGGCCTTCTCGTAGAAGGCGGCAGGCCCGACATCGCCTATGATGGCGTATCCGTAGCCCATGGTTCTGAGATCGAAGAGGCTGGCAAGCAGCAGGGCGTGTCCGATCCCCAGCCCGCGCGATCCTTGCTCGACGCCGGTCGGTCCGAAAAAGCTGCGCGCGATGGATTCATGGCACGCAAAGCCGACCAGCCGCTGGTCACGGGTTGCGATAAAGCAGGTTGGTGGCTGGCGGGTCAGTGCGACAGCCGTCTCGCTCGCCCAGCCGTCGCCAAATTCTCCAGCGACCCATTTGGCCACGAGTTTGGCTTCCGGAGCGAGTGGGCGCCGGATCGTCACGCCAAGATCCTTCATCCTTTTGGTGAGATCGGCATTCGGCTCGAGGGCCGATAAATTGACGAGGTAGTCCAAGGTTGCCTCCCTTAGTTCGATGCCGCAAGCGGGCGGACGAAATGGTTTGGCCCGACCTGTTCGACGGCCGCCGACGGCGGCCGGCTGAGCGCACGGACCTTTTCGGCCTGCTCGAGAAAGCGAGCACTTCCTCCGGTGACGAACGGCTTGCCGCCATCGGGTACGGCCGACAGCAGCAGTTGCGTGTATCGGTGCCGTGGACTACCGATAACCGCGTTCGTATCCCCCCACTCGACCATCTGACCGGCAAACATCACGACAATTTCCTCAGCGACATGCGCGGCCGTCGCTATGTCGTGTGTGATGTAGAGAAGCGCGAGGTTCTTTTCACGCTTGATGCGCGCAAGAAGCTCGAGAATTCCCATGCGGATCGACACGTCGAGCATCGAGGTCGGCTCGTCGGCCACAAGCACGCCCGGCTGTACCGCGAGCGCACGCGCAATATTGACGCGTTGCCGCTGGCCGCCCGAGAGCTCGTGCGGAAACTTTCGTTTGGTGAGCGCAGGATCAAGTCCGACATCGGCAAGGAGCGTCGAGACAGCATCCGCCAGGACCGCCTTGCCCTCGGCATGCTTGTGCAGAATCAGCGGTCGCGACAAGTGGTGCTCGATCGAAAAAACGGGATTGAGCGACGAGAATGGATCCTGAAACACCATCTGGACCTCCCGCCGGTAAGCGCGCTCGTCCAGAGCCGGACCGACGGCGGTGAAATCGCGTCCCCTGAACCAAAGCTTGCCCGATGTCGGCTGATCCATGCGCGCGATGATGCGGGCGCAGGTGGTCTTGCCGCAGCCAGATTCCCCGACAAGCGCAAGAGCCCTGCCGGCATGGAGCGATAGCGAGATCCCGCGCAAAGCGTGAACAGGGCCGAAGCGGCGTTCGATGTCGGTCAGACGGATCACCGGCTCGGACGGAGCCGTAGACAGTTGAGGGCTCGTGCTCATGCGATCGCTCCCGCCAGGTGCCGGCTCGGGAGCTGCGGTATGGCGTTCCATAGTTTGCGGGTATAGTCGTGCACCGGCGCCTGGCTAACCTGCCTGACGTCACCGACCTCGACGAGTTCGCCTTTCAGCATGACCCCGATGCGGTGGCAAAGCTGTGCCATCAGGTGCAGGTCGTGGGTGATAAAAAGCACCGAGAAGCCGTAAGTTCGCTGCAGGTCGATGACCTGCTCGAGGATCTCCCGCTGCACGACGACGTCGAGCGCGGTCGTCGGCTCGTCCATGATGATCAATTCCGGCCTCAGCGCCAGGCAGATGGCGATAACGATGCGCTGTCGCATGCCGCCGCTAAACTGGTGCGGATAGTCCGAAATACGGCTGGCCGGAATACCAACCAGCCTGAACATCGCTTCGGCCTGTTGCCGCGACTGGCTTTTCGAGCAACCCGCGTGCCGATGCAGCACGTCATGAAACTGCGCATCGATGCGCATCAGCGGGTTCAGCGAGTTCATGGCGCTCTGGAAGACCATGCCGACGCGTTTCCAGCGGATCTTCTGCATCTCCCCGTGGGGCAACTGCAAAAGGTTCTGCCCGTCCAGAAGGATTTCGCCGCTGGCGACCCAGGCTGGCGGTTTCGACAGGCGAGTGATGGCATAGGCGATCGTGCTCTTGCCGCAGCCGGACTCGCCGGCAAGGCCGAACAACTCGCCTCGACCGATGCTGAAGGTCACATCCTTCACCGCTCGGAACTCGCCCTTGTCGAGCAGATAGTCGACGTTGAGGTTGCGGATCTCAAGGAGATCATTGCTCATTGGGCAGCCTCCAGATTGCGATTGCGTGCACGATTGAGCCTGAGCCAGCGGCTGAGTGCAGGGCCGGAGCGAAGCTGCGGATTGGCGATCTCGTCAAACGTGAAGTTGACAAGCGCCAGGCCGAGGCCGATCAGCGCGATGCCGGCGGCCGGCGCTCCGATATCCCACCATGCGCCAAGGATGATCGCCGACGAGTTCTGCGCGTTATAGAGCATGGTTCCCCAACTGACCTGCAAGGGGTCGCCGAAGCCGAGATATTCCAGGGTCGTCTGCGCGACGATGGCGTAGATGATGCTGCCGACGAGGTTGATGCCAATGAGCGGCAGCAGGTTCGGCAGGAGCTCCACGAAGACGATGCGCCAGCCCGGTTCGCCAATCATTCGCGCAGCCGTGACGAAATCGTGGGTCCGCAGCGCAAGCGTTTGCGATCGGGTCATGCGCGCTCCCCAGGGCCAGGAAGTCAAAGCGATGATTGCCATGATCGCGAGCGGCCCGACGGTGCCGGCAAACGATGCAAGCAGGATGAGAAGCGGTATGTTCGGTATGACAAGGACGGCATTCGTTGCCAGGTCGAGCGCGGCATCCGTGCGGCCGCCGACATAGCCGGCTATCAGACCGATCACCGTGCCAAGAAGCGTGATGGCGATGCCTGTCGCAAAACCGACTGCGATCGATGTGCGCGCACCCCAGACGAACTGGGTGTAGACATCACGGCCCATCTTCGTCGTGCCCATGACATGCTCGAACGTTGGCGGCTGATGCGACCGGCCAACACGTGCGCTCGGGTTCGCTGGCGCGATGACCGGCGCCAGGATCGCCATCAGGCAAAGTGCCAAGATGATAACGAGACCGACGATCGCCTTGCGCTGCTGGCGGATCAGTTTCAGGGCGGCATTCATTCGGCGGCCTCCCGCAATCTGGGGTCAACGAGACCATAAATGATGTCGACGAGGAGGTTGGCTCCAAGCGTTGCCAGCGTCATCAACAGCAGCTGCCCCTGGATGACGGGATAGTCGCGGGCGACGCTTGCGGTAAACAAGGTCAGGCCGAGACCCGGATAGTTGAAGACGATCTCGGTAACGATCGATCCGCCGAAGACGGCGCCAAGCATCAGCGCAAGGTTCGTCAACACCGGGAGCATGGCGTTTCTTGCACCGTAGCCGAACATCACGGTCATCGAGGTCAATCCCTTGGCCCGACCCATGGTGACGTAATCTTCGCCAAGCACGGAAATCATCGACGATCGCATCGTCGTCTGGAATTCGCCGATGAGGTACGGCGACAGTGTCAGCACCGGCATGATCGCGTGAAAGAAGACGCTTCCGACGAAAGCGAAATTCAATCCGGGGTCCAGGCCCGGATCGTAGGCATAGCCGACGGGAAACCAGCGGAGCGACACGCCGAACACGAAGAGCGTCGTCAGTGCCACGATCACCGGCGGAACGGCGATCATGACGACCGACAGGGGCGAAACGATCGTGTCGAAACGGCCGCCGCGCCGCCACGCGGCCACCGCGCCAAGCGTCACGCCGACGAGCAAGGAAAACAGGATCGCCGTGATGACAAGGAAGGCCGTCCACAGGGTCGAGCGAGCGAGCACCTCGACGACGGTCTGCGGATAGTATTTCACCGAAACCCCGAGATCGAGTGTTGCCAACCCTTTCAGATAGTCAACGAATTGGGCGGTGATCGGCGCATCGACTGCGCCGAAGCGCGCCTTTATCGCTTCGATCGCGGCGGGTGTGGCGCGAGAGCCGAGCTGGGCGATCATCGCGTCGACGGGGGTCCCCGGCATCAGCCGGGGAACCGTGAAGTTCATGACAATCGCAAACACCAGCGCGATCGCGTAGACGCCGAGGCGTCGAGAGGAAATACGCATGCCGTTGCTTCCCTAGCCGAGCTTATTGCACGGGCTTCAGACGCAGCAGGTGCACGAGACGCATACGGTTGTTGTCATGGTTTTCCGGGTTCATGACGGGTTCCTTGTCCGTCACCCAGCCGGTGAAGCGCTTGGTCGAATACTGATACCATGTGGGGCCGTTGAACACTGGCACCATCGGCATGTCGTCCGCGACGATCACCTGGATCTCATCGAAGAGCCTCCGGCGTTCGTCGTCGCTCGTCGCCTTGCGGTAGGCGTTGAACGCCTCGTCCAGCTTCGGATTGGAGTAGCGCGTCGCCGCGCTCGTGATACGACCGGCAAAGGCGGTCGACATCGACTGGTAGTAGCCGCGGAAGGGTGTCGAGCCGTCGGCGCGGGAATTCAAGGCGACATCGAAGCTGCCGTCGAGCAATTGTTTCTGCCACTGCTCGTACTCCGGCGTTGCTACCGATACGTTGAGGCCGGCCGCACGCAGCCCCTCCGCGGCAATCTGGGCATCGTCGATCCAATCGGTCCAGCCGTTGGGGATGATGATCGTGAAGGCGATCGGTTGCCCGCCCGGCGTCGACCGGAAGCTGTCGGCGCCCTTCTTGTAGCCGGCGTCGTCGAGTACCTTATTTGCCTTGTCGACATCATAGGCCATCCACTCGTCGGCGGCACCTTCGGCTGCCTTGTTGCGCCAGGCTTCGAAGCGCGGTGGCAGGCCGCTTGCATGCTGGCTGGCGACCGGATAGCCGAAGCCCGCGACATCGACCATCGAAGTGCGATCCATGGCGAGGCTGAAGGCGCGGCGGAAATTGAGATCATTGAAAGCCTGAGCGTTTGCGGCATTGCCGGTCTTCAGGTTCATCTGGAACGCAACGGTTTCGGCTGGCGGCTGCCAATAGCCGTTGTTCTTGGGATCCAGCGCCACGAATGTCTTGTCGATCTGTGGCAGGAACGAACCGATCCAGTCCATCGTGCCTTCCGGCAATAGTGCCAGCATCTGATCATTGCCCGATATCT
The DNA here is from genome assembly GCF_020166565.1 of Rhizobium sp. 3T7. Lineage (NCBI taxonomy): Bacteria > Pseudomonadati > Pseudomonadota > Alphaproteobacteria > Hyphomicrobiales > Rhizobiaceae > Rhizobium > Rhizobium sp. 3T7. The sequence continues at coordinate 41,035 of NZ_JAIQXS010000028.1, read as the reverse complement.
GCGGGAGTTTCAGGCAATCGACATGCAGCGAGGCTGCATCCCAATAGTTCGCATTGCGGCACTGTTCGTAGACCTGTGGCGTGAAACGGCGGATCTCGGTCATCGGGCCGGAGCCGACCGGGTTCTCGTTCTTGAAGGCAACCGGATCGGCGACGTCCTTCCAGATGTGTTCCGGCACGACAGGGAAATCGGCAAGCGATTCGGGGAACTCGGTATTGACGTCCTTGAGGTTGATCTTGACTTCGCTTGGCGACGGCGCCTCGACCGACGCGACTGTCTCACCGACGCCGACGGTATCGGTCGCCGGGTTCTTGAGCATCAGTTCCAGCGTGTACTTGACGTCCGCGGACGTTAGCGGCTGGCCGTCCGACCATTTGACGCCATCGCGCAAGACATAGGTGATCGACTTGAGGTCGTCGGAAAACCTGTAGCTTGTAGCGAGCCGGAAAATGGGTTTGCCGCCGTCATCGGCATTGAAGATTACCAGCGGCTCGTAGATGAAATCCATCGTGCTCTGGCGTCGGCCCGCGAGGTCGAAGGGGTTGAAATTCCTGACCCAGCTCGTCTGCTCCTCGATATGCATCGACAGCGTTGCCTCAGCGTTGACCGGCGTTGCGAGGACGCCTCCGTTGGTCATGAGAGAGACTGCGAGGCCCGTCGCAGACAAAAGGATAGCGCGGCGCGAAAACGCGCAATAATGCCTTGTTTTCATGGTCTTAAGTTCCCTCTTTTGAGCTTGATTTGATTTAGTCAATCAATTTGATTTAATCAAACTACGATTTTTCGTATCGGTCAATCCGAGGCGCGGAAAATTATTCGCGGGAACCACAAAGTGGCGGTGGAATACGCCGAAGCATGGAGGAAGAAGGCGTGTGGAGGGTTGCCACAGGCAAGCGTGAACGATGCTTCACGACCGGTGGAGTTTACGCCGGCCTGACGGCGTCCGGATGGGCTGCCTTGAAGGCCGGCAGTGCATTGCACGCATCGGCAATGCGCGCGACGCGCGGAAACGCCGACATTTCGATCCCTGAGCGACGGGCGTTGTAGACCTGCGGCACGATGCAGAAATCGGCCATTGTCGGCGTGTTGCCAAAGCAGAAGCGGCCCGTCGTCGGATTGTCAAGCATCTGCTCGAGTGCGCGTAGTCCGCTGCCGATGAACTTGATCATCCATTCCGTTCGCGCGCCCTCATCGCCGGTAAGGCGGGCGACGTGGGAGACGACGTTGAGGTTGCAGATCGGATGGACGTCCATCGCAACGGCATAGGACAGCGCCCTCACCCGTTGCCGCCCCACGACGGTATCGGGCAGGAACCGGCCTTCTGGTCTTGTCTCGGCAAGGTATTCGATGATGGCCAGCGATTGCGTCAGCGTATGCCCATCGATGCGCAGGCTCGGAACCAAGCCCTGGGGATTGATGCTCAGATAATCAGGATCCTTGTGGGCCGAGGAAAGCAGGTCGATCGGTACGGTATCATAGGCAAGCCCCAGCGTTCGAAGGGCAATGCGGACCCGGTAACTCGCCGAGGAACGCCAGTAGTCGTAGAGCACGATCTCTGTCATTGGCGCTCATCCCCACTGTAGCGCTGCACCATCTGCTCGATCGCGCCGAAAATCGATGCACCATGCCTGTCGTTCATCTCGATGCGTACGGTATCGCCGAAGTGCAGGTAAGGTGTCCTCGGTCCGCCGAGCTCGATCGTTTCGATCATCCGGATCTCGGCGATACAGGAATATCCATCGCCGCCTTCGGCGATGGGCTTACCGGGGCCGCCATCACGCTTGTTGGAGACAGTCCCGGAACCGATGATCGAGCCTGCCGCCAGCGCGCGCGTTTTTGCTGCATGCGAAACAAGTTGCCCGAAGTCGAATGTCATGTCCACGCCGGCATTGGCACGGCCAAACGGGATGCCATTCAGGCTCACCAGCAGGGGAAGATGGATCTTGCCATCCTTCCACGCCTCGCCAAGCTCGTCTGTCGTTGCGGCGACGGGTGAGAAGGTCGATGATGGCTTCGATTGGAAGAAACCAAATCCCTTGGCGAGTTCATCGGGAATAAGGCCCCGTAACGACACGTCATTTACCAGCATCACCAGCCGGATTGCGTTGCGTGCCTGCTCGGGTGTCGCTCCCATCAGGACGTCGTCGACAATAACGGCGACCTCGCCTTCCATGTCGATGCCATACGTCTCGTCGGTAGCAAGGATCGGGTCGCGAGGTGAAAGAAAGCTGTCGGATCCACCCTGGTACATCAGCGGATCGGTCCAGAACGTGCGGGGCATATCGGCGTTTCGAGCTCGTCGCACCAGTTCGACATGGTTGACGTAGGCCGATCCATCGGCCCACTGGTAGGCGCGGGGCAGCGGCGAACGCACATGACGTTGGTCGAAGGGCTCAGATGGCTCCGAGCCGGCTTCCAGTCGCTCAGCGATGCGGGCAAGTTTTGGCGCGGCTGCAGGCCAGTCGTCCAGCGCCGCCTGCAGGGTGCGGGCGACCTCGCCGGCATGGGCAAAGCGCGTCAGGTCGCGGGAGACGACGATCAGCTGGCCGTCCCTGGTGGAATCTTTGAGTGTGGCGAGTTTCATGGAATCTGTCCGAGTTCGGCTCACTTAATGCCCGGCGTTCCATCGAAGCGCCTTTCCAGGCCATCCCAGCAATCGATGTAATCGTCCTGCAGCGTCTCCAGTTCAGCCGCATATTTCGTCAGCTGCTGCGGGAAACGGGTCTCGAACATGAACGCCATCGTGTGATCCAGCTTGACCGGTTTCAGTTCCGTGTCGGACGCCTTTTCGAAGCCTGATGCATCCGGCCCATGCGGCAGCATCATGTTGTGCAGGCTCATGCCGCCCGGAACAAAGCCTTTTTCCTTGGCGTCATATTGTCCATGGATCAGGCCCATGAACTCGCTCATGATGTTGCGATGGTACCAGGGCGGTCGGAAGGTGTGTTCGGCAACCAGCCAGCGCGGCGGAAAGATCACGAAGTCGACGTTCGCCGTGCCCTCTTCGCCGCTCGGTGCCGTCAGCACCGTGAAGATCGATGGATCCGGGTGATCGAAGAGAATGGCGCCGACCGGGGAGAAGGTGCGCAAGTCGTATTTGAATGGCGTATAGTTTCCATGCCACGCTACGACGTCGAGCGGCGAATGCCCGATCTCCGTCACATAGAACTTGCCGCACCATTTCACATGCACCCGGCACGGTGTCTCCTTGTCCTCGAAGGCTGCAACCGGGGTCTTGAAGTCGCGCGCGTTTGCCAAACAGTTGGCGCCGATCGGCCCGCGATCCGGCATGGTGAACTTCGCGCCGTAGTTTTCGCAGATGTAGCCGCGCCATTGGGGTCCCTCGCCGAGACGCGCGACCTTGAACATCATGCCGCGGGGTACGAGGCAGATCTGCGCAGGCTCGACTTCCATCACGCCCATCTCGGTGAAGACGCTGATGGCGCCGAGTTGCGGAACAATGAGCAGTTCGCCATCGGCATTGAAGAAATAGTCATCGACCATGTCATCGTTGAAGGCATAGGCATGCGCAGCCATGCCGACCTGGGTCATGACATCGCCGGCCGCCGTCATCGTTCGGATTCCGGCAAGAAAGTCCGTGCGCACTGTCGGTGCAGGGACGGAATCCCACCGCAGCTGACCAAGTGGCAAGGAGTGGTCGTCGAGACATGGCGCTGATTTCCAGAATGGATAGCGCGCATTGGCAAATCTGCGGGTGTGACGCACGCTTGGCCTGATGCGGTAGAGCCAAGAACGCTCGTTCGTCCCGCGCGGAGCGGTAAACGGTGAGCCCGAAAGCTGTTCGGCGTAGAGACCGTAATTGCATTTCTGCGGACTATTCTGGCCCTGCGGCAGTGCGCCGGGAAGCGCCTCCGTCTCGAAGTCGTTACCGAACCCCGGCATGTAAGCGAGCGCACTGGCTCCGGCCCATGCACGGGAACGTGGTGCTTCGTTCGTGTCCATGCTTGCATCTCCTCCACTCATATAGTTACAAACGTAACCGTCTATTTTGTAACTATCAAGGAACAGTCATGGCGGATCGATTCGAGCTGGACGGCTTCATTCCCTACCGGCTTAACCGGGCATCGGAACTGATCAGCCTGTCATTCGCCCGGCAGTACAAGGAAGAGTTCGACCTGACCCGGCCGGAATGGCGGACATTGGCAGCGCTTGGCAGCGTCGGCGTGATGACGGCAAAGGACATCGGTGCCCATTCGCACATGCACAAGACGAAGGTGAGCCGGGCCGTTCGTGCATTGGAACAGCGCCACTGGTTGAAGAGAGTTCCAAGCGACATCGACCGACGCTTCGAGCAGATCGAACTCACGGAGCTTGGCCACCGATACTATCGGAAGATCACACTCCTAGCGGACAGATACCAAGAGACGGTGCGCCTCATGCTCGGCGAAGAGGCGATCCGGCATCTCGATCTTGCGCTCGCGGCGATCGAGGCCTCTGCAGGACTGCGACGTAAATCGAAATGAACTATGAGCCAGTCAACGGATAGCCCTTGAAGTTCTTCAAGGTATTGAGGACAATCGAGGTCTTCACGTGCTGGACGGATTCGTGCGGTAGAAGCACATCGTTGACGAAGCGTGAAAGGCCGGCGAGACCACGGGTTGCGACCTTGAGATGATAGTCCATTTCGCCCGTTAGCGCATAGGCCTCCAGGACCTCCGGAAGACCATTGACCAATTGCGCAAAGCGGCGAGCGTTGTCGCGATTGTGCGTCGCCAATGTAACCGAGATGACGACCAGCAGGTTGAGCCCCAACCTCTCCGGATCGAGATTTGCCTGATAGCCGCGAATGAAGCCCTCGGCTTCCAGCCGCGTTCGTCGTCGCGAACATTGCGAGGCTGAAAGGGCGATGCGTTCGGACAGTTCGATATTGGTCAAACGTCCGTCACTTTGAAGCTCGGCGAGGATCTTGAGATCAAATCCATCCAGTTGCTCAGGCATTGTATGATATGTCCATTATATGCGTGTTGCGTGCGTATAATTTGACTGAAGCGCTTTCAATGCAAGCACATTGCATCGAAGCAGGGCCATAATTGCACCAAATGGCTACAGTCACAGGAGCAGCAAATGGGCCCGTATCCACACGACGCACCGCCGTCTCAGATTACCCCGGACAACCCCGCAGGAACGGATGGGTTCGAATTCGTCGAGTTCGCGCATCCCGAGCCGGAGAGGCTCGCGGAACTGTTCACGCGCATGGGATATCAGGCTGTCGCAAAGCACAAGACCAAGAACATTACTGTCTGGCGTCAAGGCGACATCAACTACATCGTCAATGCCGAATCGGGCAGCCATGCCATGCGCTTCGTCGACGATCATGGTCCTTGCGCTCCGTCGATGGCATGGCGTGTTGTCGATGCCAAGCATGCATTCGAGCACGCCGTTGCCAAGGGCGCGACCCCTTACGAAGGGGATGACAGGACCCTTGATGTGCCGGCAATCGTCGGTATTGGCGGATCGCTTCTCTACTTCGTGGAGCGCTACGGTGCGAAAGGCTCGGCTTACGACCTGGAGTTCGACTGGCTGGGCGAGCGTGATCCGCGGCCAAAGGGCGTTGGCTTCTTCTACCTCGATCACCTGACCCATAACGTCTATCGCGGCAACATGGACAAGTGGTGGGATTTCTATCGGGAACTCTTCAATTTCAAGCAGATACACTTCTTCAACATCGACGGCCGCATCACTGGCCTGATGAGCCGCGCAATCACCTCGCCCTGCGGCAAGATCCGTATTCCGCTCAATGAATCGAAGGACGAGACCAGCCAGATCGAGGAGTATCTGAAGAAGTACAGGGGTGAAGGCATCCAGCACATTGCTGTCGGCACCGACGCCATCTACGAGGCGACGGACAGCCTCGCCAAGAATGGCCTTCGCTTCATGCCCGGCCCGCCCGAAACCTACTACGACATGTCATGCGAACGCGTGCACGGACATGACGAACCGATCGACCGGATGCGCAGACATGGCATTCTCATCGACGGCGAAGGCGTGCTCGATGGCGGCACGACCAAGATATTGCTGCAGATCTTCTCGAAGACCGTGATCGGCCCGATTTTCTTCGAGTTCATCCAACGCAAGGGCGACGAAGGCTTTGGCGAGGGCAACTTCCGGGCGCTCTTTGAATCCATCGAAGCCGACCAGATACGCCGCGGCGTGATCAAGCCGGCTGCCGCCTAGCGGTTGGCGTAACTGCAAAATCAATGGCCGTCGGGGGCAACAGCCTCCGGCGGCACCGTTTCGAGCAGGTTCTTCCGATGAAAGATAAACAGGCCAGCGACGACGATGATCGTTGCGCCGGTGATCACGTAGAGATCCGGAACGTCGCCGAAGAACAGGTATCCCAGCGCAATTGCCCAGATCAGCAGGCTGTATTGCAGCGGCGCCAGCAGTGACGCTGGGGCGAGCTTGAGTGAGCGTGTGATCAAAAGGTGGGCGCAGGAGGCAACGACGCCAAGCGCAAGCATCCCACCGAGTTCGACCGGCGTGGTTGGTTGCCAGGTGCCGATTGATAGCACCGCACCGACGAGGAGGGCGGCGATCATTTGCCATGTAACGAGCGTCGTGTCGCTGGTGTTGCGCAGATATCGGTTCAGAACCAGTGCCACCGCAAAGGACAGGCTGCCGACAACGCCGAAAAGCGAGGGCAGCGACAACATCGCCGAGGATGGACGCAGCGCGATCACCACGCCGCAGAAGCCGACGAAGACTGCGAGCCAACGGCGCCAGCCGATCCGCTCGTTGAGGAAGAAATGCGAGAGCGCGGCGACATAGATCGGTCCGGCCATGTAGAAGGTCATCACGTCAGCGAGCGGCAGGTAGGCGACGGCGGCGTAGAACAGGCCGACATCGAGTGTCGCCAAGAGCACGCGAAGGACCTGCAGCCCCTTCAGCTCCACCTTGACAAGCTGGGCAGGACCTTGCCGAGCGATGAGCGGCCCCAGAATGATGAAACTTCCGAATGAGCGGATGAGCAGCACTTGCCCGACAGAGAAGTTTGTCACCAGCCACTTACCCATCGCATCGTTGAGGGCGAAGAGAAAGTCCCCGAGCAGCATCAGAACAACGCCCATCAGTACGACGTTCTTGAAGGCAGTCGCGGTAGGCTGCGGTAGCATGTCGGAATTCCTATGGTCGGCCGCCGCCTCGTTGCGGCAGGCGGGGCGTCGCGCATATGGTCCGGGGTGTCAAGTCGTTGCGGCGGCTATTGCGACTTGCCGCGGAACATTTCGATGATCGCCGAGAAATCGCGGCCGCCGTTCCCCTGTTTCTCGAAAAGGGCGTAAAGCTGCGAGGCTTCGGCTCCGAGCGGCGTTGATGCGCCAGTCGATAGCGCAGCCTCTTGTGATAGTCGCAGATCCTTCAGCATCAGTGCGGCCGCAAAGCCCGGCTTGTAGTCGTTGTTCGCGGGCGACGTCGGCACCGGCCCCGGGACTGGGCAATAGGTGCTGATAGACCAGCATTGTCCCGACGAGGTCGAGGCGACGTCGAACAGTGCCTGATGCGAAAGGCCGAGCTTCTCGCCGAGTGCGAAGGCCTCGCAGACACCGATCATCGATATGCCGAGGATCATGTTGTTGCAGATCTTGGCCGCCTGTCCGGCGCCCGCCTCGCCACAGTGGACGATTTTCTTGCCCATGGCTTCCAGGATCGGTCTGGCCTTCGCAAAGGCGTCGTCGGAGCCTCCGGCCATGAAGGTCAACGTACCAGCCGCCGCCCCGCCGGTGCCGCCCGAAACCGGGGCATCGAGGGAAAGGCAGCCGGTATTGCTTGCCATTTCGTGCGCCTTGCGGGCGCTATCGACGTCGATCGTGGAGCTGTCGATCACAAGCGTTCCGGCGGGAATGGAGCGAAGGATATCAGTCCAGGCGCTGAGCACGTGCTTGCCCTGCGGCAACATCGTGACGACGATCTCCGCGCCCGAGACAGCCTGGCTGATATGGCTCGCGGCCGTCACCCCATGTGCTTCGGCGGCCTGAAGGACAGGGGCTGCCAGATCGAAACCCGTGACCTGATGACCCGCCTTGACGAGGTTGGCGGCCATCGGCCCGCCCATATTGCCGAGCCCGATGAAAGCGATCCTTGCCATGACATTCTCCTATCTGTTGTCTTCCAGGATCATCGCCGCCGCTTTTTCGGCGATCATGATCGTCGGCGAATTGGTGTTGCCCGACGTGATCGTCGGCATCACGGAGGCGTCTGCGATCCGAAGCTTCGCCAGCGCCCTGAACTTTAAGCGAGGATCGACGACACTTTCGCGATCCGAGCCCATCCGACATGTTCCGACGGGATGGAAGATCGTGGTGCCAATCTCGCCGGCGGCCTGCGTCAGGTCAGCATCCGTGCGGTAGCTCGGGCCGGGCTTGAACTCCTCCGGATTAAACCGCGCGAACGACGGCTGTGCTACGATTTTCCGCGTCAGGCGTATCGAACGGATAGCTATGTCGCGATCGCGTTCGGTCGAGAGATAGTTCGGGCTGATCGTCGGCTGGGCGGCAAAGTCCGGGCTCGCCGCATGCACCGAACCACGGCTCTCCGGCCTCAGATTGCAGACGCTCGCTGTGATGGCCGGGAACGGGTGGACTGGATCGCCGAACTTGTCGAGCGACACTGGCTGCACGTGATATTGAAGATCGGGTGTCTCCTTGTCGGGACCGGAGCGGGTAAAGACGCCGAGCTGGCTGGGTGCCATTGCCATCGGTCCTGAACGCCTGACGAGATATTCCAGGCCAATCGCCGCCTTACCGATGAGCCTTGTTGCCTTCTCGTTCAACGTCGGAACGCCGGTGACTTTGTAGGCCATCCGAAGCTGCAGGTGATCCTGCAGGTTCTCGCCGATGGCCTTCACCTCGATGGCCACCTCGACGCCCGCATTCTTGAGCACCTCACCGCGGCCAAGGCCCGACAATTCCAGAATATGCGGTGAACCGATCGCGCCGGCTGCCAGGATCGTTTCCCGTGCCGCGTAAGCGCGCTTCGTGGTGCCGCCATGCTTGTAATCGACACCGGTGACAGTGCCCTCCTCGATCACCAGCCGGGAGACCTGAGCCTTTGTCAAAACTGTCAGATTGCCTCGCCGCATGGCCGGACGCAGGAATGCCTTGGCGGTGTTCCAGCGAATGCCGGACCGTTGATTGACGTCGAAGTAGCCTGATCCCTCGTTGTTGCCGGTGTTGAAATCCGGGCTTTCGGGAATGCCGGCCTCCTTGGCGGCAGCCTGGAATGCATCGAGTACCGCCCAGCGCACGCGGGCCTTTTCCACGCGCCACTCACCGCCTGCGCCATGCAGTTCGTTTTCGCCGCGATAGAAGTCCTCCGATTTGCGGAAAAACGGAAGCACCTCGTCCCAGCTCCAGCCGGTGCATCCCATCTGTCGCCAGAGATCATAGTCGCGCGCCTGGCCACGCATGTAGATCATGCCGTTGATCGAGGAGCACCCGCCGAGCACCTTGCCGCGCGGATAGTTGAGCGCGCGCCCGTTCAATCCATCCTGTGGCGCGGTCGTGAAGCACCAGTCGGTGCGCGGGTTGTTGATGCAATAGAGATAGCCGACGGGGATATGGATCCAGTGGTAATTGTCGCTGCCGCCAGCCTCCAGCAAAAGCACACGTGTGTTCCGGTCCTCGGACAGCCGGTTGGCGAGGACGCAGCCGGCGCTGCCGGCGCCGATGATGATGTAGTCGAAGCGATCCATGCGAATGCCACCCCGCGGGTTAGCGGCGGTAGACGAAGCCGAGTTTCCGACCGAGGCGCGATGCGTAGAACTCACCGATGATGCCACGGCGGAATATCAGCACGCAAATCATGAATACGATGCCGGTGATGATCGTCACCGGAAATTCCGATGTCGCCAGATAGTTTTCGAGCGTTACGACGAGGCCAGCGCCGAACAGCGGACCGATCAGCGTCCCGATGCCGCCAAGCAGGGTCATCAGGATCACCTCGCCCGACATCTGCCAGGCAACATCGGTCAAGGTGGCGAACTGGAAGACCAGCGATTTCACCGCCCCGGCCAGGCCCGCAAGAGCGGCCGACATCACGAAGGCACCAAGCTTGTAGCGGGCGACGGAATAACCGAGCGATATCGCCCGCTGCTCGTTCTCGCGGATCGATTTGAGGATCATTCCGAATGGCGAATTGATGAAGCGCCAGATGATCAGAATGCCGACGATAAAGACGGCCAGCACGAAATAATACATGTTGGTCGAATTATTGAGATCGAGGAGGCCGAACAAATGGCCGCGCGGCACGGATTGGATTCCGTCCTCGCCATGCGTGAACTCCGATTGCAGGCAGAAGAAGAAGAACATCTGCGACAAGGCCAGCGTGATCATGGCAAAGTAGATGCCTTGGCGGCGGATCGCGAAAAAACCCATAACGAGACCGAGGACGGCGGCACCCGCGACACCGACCAGGATGCCGAGCTCCGGCGAAAATCCCCATTCCTTGACGGCATGGGCCGTGAAATAAGCCGCTCCGCCGAAGAAGGTCGCATGGCCGAACGACAAAAGGCCAGTATAGCCGAGCAACAGATTGAAGGCGCAGGCAAACAGCGCAAAGCACAGAAGCTTCATCAGGAAAATCGGATAGAAGAAGAACGGCGCCAGCAGCAGGAGCAGCAGGCCGATGATGAGGAAGGCGGCCTGCACCGAAAGGGCGGTGCGGCTCTTTTCCGGTCTCATCGTTTCAGTGATCTCTGTCATCGTCATGCATCCCGGCCGAAGAGGCCCGCGGGCCTGATGAGGAGAACAATCGCCATGATGACGAAGATCACGATGTTGGAAGCTTCGGGATAGAAGACCTTGGTGAGACCTTCGGCAATACCGAGCACGTAGCCGGTGATGATCGCCCCCATGATCGAGCCCATGCCGCCGACCACGACGACGGCGAAGACGACGATGATCATGCTGGAGCCCATCAGCGGCGACACCTGATAGATCGGTGCGGCCAGCACGCCCGCAAAGGCCGCGAGACCGGCTCCAAGCGCATAGGTCAATGTCAAGAGGACCGGCACGTTGACGCCGAATGCCTGGACAAGGGTCGCATTCTCGGTGGCGGCCCTCAGATAGGCACCGAGCTTCGTCTTCTCGATCAGCAGCCAGGTGCCAAGGCAGACGACAAGCGACACGACCACGACCCAGCCGCGATAGATCGGCAGGAACATGAAGCCGAGATTGACCGCACCGGCAAGAGCGGCGGGTTGCGCATAAGGCTGCCCGGAAGAGCCATAGAGGTAGCGGAAGGTGCCCTCCACGGCGAGTGCGAGCCCGAAGGTGAAGAGCAGGCCGTAAAGCGGATCGAGGTCATAGAGCCGGCGAAGGAACAGTCGCTCGATCACCGCGCCGGCAAAGCCGACAATGACGGGCGCCAGGATCAGCGACGGCCAATAGCCGATGCCGGCGTAAGCAAGCAGGAGGTAGGCGGCGAAGGCACCGAGCATATACTGCGCGCCGTGCGCGAAATTGATGACCCGCAACAGACCGAAGATAATGGCGAGCCCGAGACTGAGGAGAGCGTAGAACGAACCGTTGATCAGGCCGATCAACAATTGGCCCATGAACGCCTGCAGGGGAATGCCGAAGATCATCGTCATCAGATCACACTCCCAGAACCTTGTGCAACGTATCCATCCGATCGGGTAATTCGCCCACCGGGAACTCCGACACCATCTGTCCGTGGTCCATAAGATAGAAGCGATCGGCGATCCGGCTAGCGAAGCGGAAATTCTGCTCGACGAGCAGGATTGTCATGCCGCGCTCCTTCAATTGCTTCAGCACCTCGCCGATGCGCTGGACGATAACCGGCGCCAGTCCCTCGGTGGGTTCATCGAGCAACAGCATGCGAACGCCGGTGCGCAAAATGCGGGCAATCGCCAGCATCTGCTGTTCACCGCCCGACAGCTTCGTGCCCGGACTGTTGCGGCGCTCGTAGAGATTTGGGAACAGCTCGTAGATTTCGTCGACGGTCATGCCGCCGGAGGCAACGACCGGCGGCAGCATCAGATTCTCGGACACCGTCAGCGTCGCGAATATGCCCCGCTCCTCCGGTACGAAGCCGATGCCCCGGTGTGCCGTCTTGTGCAACGGCACATGCATCATGTCCTCGCCGGCAAAAGTCAGCTTGCCCTTGCGGGCGCGCACGATGCCGGTGATGGTGCGCAGCGTCGTCGTCTTTCCGACGCCGTTGCGGCCAAGGATGGTAATCGTCTCGCCTTCGGCGACACGCATGTTGACGCCATGCAGGACGTGGCTTTCGCCATACCAGGCGTTGAGCCCCTGGACTTCCAGAAGTGTCGTCATCAACCCTCCTCCGAGCCCATGTAGGCCTGGCGCACCCGCGCATCGGCGCTGACCGTCGCGTAATCGCCCTCGGCAAGGATTTCTCCACGCTGCAGCACGGTCACATGCTGGCAGATGTTTGCGACGACAGACAGATTGTGTTCGACCATCAAAACGGCGCGGTCGCGCGCCACTTCACGGATCAGCGCCGAAACAACGCCCACATCCTCGTGCCCCATGCCAGCCATCGGTTCATCAAGCAGAAGCACCCGTGGATCAAGGGCAAGCGTCGTTGCGATCTCGAGCACGCGCTTGCGGCCATAGGAAAGATCAGCCGCGATCGCGTCACGCTCCTTGGAAAGACCGACTTTCGCCAGCAGCTGTTCGGCGCGATCGTTCAACTCGTCAAGGGCCGAAAGCGGGCGCCAGAACTGCGTCGACAGGTTGTTTGGCCGCTGCAGTGCCACGCGGACATTGTCGAGAACGCTCAGGTGCGGAAATACTGCCGAAATCTGGAACGACCGCACCAGCCCCATACGCGCGACCTTGTCAGGCGCCGTTTTGGTGATGTCCGTGCCCATCAGCGTGATCGTACCGGCAGTGGGCTGCAGGAACTTCGTCAGCAGGTTGAAGACCGTGGTCTTGCCGGCGCCGTTGGGGCCGATCAAGGCGTGCACACTCGCATCGTGAACATCCAGATCGACATTCTTGACGGCGGTGAAGCCCCCGAAATCGCGGCGTAGGCCACGGGCGGAGAGCACCACCCGCGGCATCGCGTTCGATTGTGTCGCGGAAACCGCCATCGGTTCAGTTCACCAGGGCGCAGCCGCTCTTGGCGGGATCGATATAGGCTTCCTTGCCGGGGATGGTCGCCAGCACGTTGAAGTAGTCCCACGGCTCCTTGCTGTCGGCCGGCTTCTTGACTTGAAGCAGGTACATGTCATGGATCATGCGGCCGTTCGGGCCGACCGTTCCGCCGCGCCCGAAGACGTCATCGACCGGCATTTCATGCAGTTGCCTGGCAACGGCATCGGTGTCGTCGGTACCGGCCTTCTGGATCGCCTTCAGGTATTGAAGCACGGCCGAGTAGGTGCCCGTGTGGACCATGTTCGGCATCCTGCCTGTACGCGCGAAGAACTTCTTGCCGAACTCGCGGCTCTTGTCATCGAGGTTCCAGTAGTAGCCCTCGGTCAGCGTCAGCCCCTGCGCGGCATCGAGGCCCAGGCCATGGACTTCGGCCAGCGTGAAGAGCAGTGCCGCCAGATGCTGGCCGCCCTGGGTGATGCCGAACTCGGCTGCCTGCTTGATGGCGTTGGAGGTATCGAGGCCGGCATTGGCAAGGCCGATCACCTTGGCACCGGAGGACTGGGCCTGCAGCAGGAAGGATGAGAAATCCTGGTTCGACAGGGGATGGCGCACGGAACCAACGACCTTGCCGCCGGCGGACTTGACGAAATCGCTCGTCTGTTGTTCCAGCGAATAACCGAATGCGTAGTCGGCCGTAAGGAAGAACCAGCTGTCGCCACCCTGCTTGACGAGTGCGCCGCCCGTGCCGACGGCGAGCGCATGCGTGTCATAGGCCCAGTGGAAGCCATAGGGCGAGCAAGCCTTGCCGGTCAGATCCGTGGTCGCCGCGCCGGTGACGATGTCGATCTTCTTCTTTTCCTTCGCAATGGCCTGAACCGCGAGCGCTACCGATGAGGTGGTCAGTTCCATGATCGCGTCGACCTGTTCGGTGTCATACCATTGACGAGCGATGTTGGAGGCGATGTCGGCCTTGTTCTGGTGGTCGGCATCGACGATCTCCACCGGTACGCCGAGCACCTTTCCGCCGAAATCCTCGACAGCCATCTTGGCTGCTTCGACGGAGGATTTGCCGCCGAAATCGGCATAGACACCGGACTGATCGTTCAGGATGCCGATCTTCACCTTGCCGCCCGATGCACCATCGGCGAGTACGGCGGTACTGCTTGCAAGCAGAAATGCCAGCGACGCAATGAGATTCTTTCGCATATTCCTCTCCTCCCAGAGATTGGCCAGAATGCGGATCTGTTCAAATTTGGCCAGCCACCCTCCTCAAAGCCGCCAGCCCATGCCTTACGATCATGGAATTGCACCGATCAGGCAAGGCCGCTTTACAACTAATTCCAAACAGTATCTGTTCGTTTTTGAACAGAAGCGTTGCTCTGTCGCGACTCCGGCCCAATGAATGCAAATCGTTAGGGTGCTTTCGTTGGAACCTAGGGCGGACCGCGGCGAGGTGCAGCCTGTGCCGTATTAGACGAAAGACCAATATGGCGTGGCCGAGCGATGCCAGGGCCGACAGGGGGCTCGAATGAACAATCAGCCGCAATTCACGTGGGACGACCTGCAGTTCTTTCTGGCGGTTGCTCGCACCGGGCAGCTGTCGACCGCCGCGCGGCAACTGCGCACCAGCCATGCGACGGTCTCGCGTCGCATCGACCGGCTGGAGTTTGCTCTCAAGGTCAAGCTCTTCGAGCGCAACCCGCGCGGATACGTGATGACGGCGATGGGCGCGCGCTTCGTCGAGACTGCCGAGAAGATGGAGCAGGAAACAGAGCGGCTGCGTGCCGATCTCACCGACGGCGCAACGATGCAGCGTGGGGTTGTGCGGCTCAGCGCGCCTGAGGGCTTCTCCAACTTCTTTTTTGCGCGCGTGCTGCCGCAGTTTGTGGCAAGCCATCCCAATTTGTCGCTTGAGTTGGTGACGATCCAGCAGATCATGTCGCTGTCGCGCAAGGAGGCCGATATCACTGTCGTTCTCGATGAGCCGAAGGGCGGACCATACTTCTCGGACAAGCTCACCGACTATCATCTCCAGGTCTATGGCTCGAAGGAATACCTGCGCCGGAGCGCGCCCATTGCCTGCCGCGACGACCTGTTGGATCATCCGTTCATCAGCTACATCGAAGAAATGATCTTCGCGCCCGGCCTCGACTATCTCGGCGACGTGCATCCGCGCATCAAACCGCAGTTTCAAAGCTCGAGCATCTTTGCGCAGCTGACGGCAACCCGAAACGGCCTCGGGCTTTGTGTGCTTCCCTATTTCTTCGCCAGTCGCTACCCCGAGCTCGAACGGGTCCTTCCCGACGACATCGATCTCAGGCGGCACTACTGGATCACCTGTCATCGTGACCTTCGCCAGTCGCCACGGGTGCGGGCGGTCATCGATTTCCTGCGTGAAGCGGTCGTCGGCGAGGATGTCAGGTTCATCCCGCCATGGGTGAAACGGTAGATTGACGTCGAAATCTCGTGGCGAGTTGACCCTTCCAACCTGCGGGTCTATGCCCGAAGGATGTCGCACCGGCAGAGGAATGAGGAGGAATGACCATGCAGCACACCCGCGAGATCTTCGACTGGGCCGATCCGTTCCGGCTGGTGGAGCAGCTTACGGACGAGGAGCGCATGGTGCAGGAGACGGCGCACGCTTATGCGCAGGACAAGCTGGTGCCGCGCGTGCTCGAAGCCTTCCGCCAGGAGAAGACGGATCCGAAGATCTTCCGTGAGATGGGTGAGCTTGGGCTGCTTGGACCGACGATTGCCCCGCAGTATGGCGGGGCGGGCCTCGGCTACGTTGCCTATGGCCTGATCGCCCGCGAGGTCGAGCGCGTCGACAGCGGCTACCGCTCGATGATGAGTGTGCAGTCGTCTCTTGTCATGGTGCCGATCGATGCCTTCGGTTCGGAGGCGCAGAAACAGAAATATCTGCCAAAGCTTGCGACCGGCGAATGGATCGGCTGCTTTGGCTTGACCGAACCCGACCACGGCTCGGATCCGGGCTCGATGGTGACGCGGGCAAGGAAGGTCGATGGCGGCTATAGCCTGTCGGGTGCCAAGACCTGGATCTCCAATGCCCCGATCGCTGACGTCTTCGTCGTCTGGGCCAAGACCGAGGACGGTGTCATCCGCGGCTTTATCCTGGAGAAGGGCTGGAGGGGCCTGTCGGCGCCGGCCATCCACGGCAAGGTCGGTCTGCGCGCCTCCATTACCGGCGAGGTAGTGATGGATGATGTCTTCGTGCCGGAAGCAAACCTGCTGCCGAACGTGTCCGGCCTCAAGGGCCCTTTCAGCTGCCTGAACTCTGCCCGCTTCGGTATTGCATGGGGGGCGCTTGGCGCTGCCGAGGACTGCTATGCCAAGGCGCGCCAATATGTTCTGGACCGCAAGCAGTTCGGCCGGCCGCTCGCCGCCAACCAGCTGATCCAGAAGAAGCTTGCCGACATGATAACGGAAATCTCGCTCGGTCTGCAGGGCTGCATCAGGCTCGGCCGTATGAAGGAAGACGGGCACCCGCCGGTGGAGCTGACCTCGATCGTCAAGCGCAATTCGTGCGGCAAGGCGCTCGACATCGCGAGGCTTGCCCGCGACATGCTGGGCGGTAACGGCATATCCGATGAGTTCGGCATTGCCCGCCATCTCGTCAATCTCGAGGTCGTCAACACCTATGAGGGCACCCACGACGTCCACGCCCTTATCCTCGGCCGCGCCGTCACCGGCATTGCCGCCTTTGCGAATTGAACCGTATCGACCATCGCGCAAATTGAAACCTGCGCGACAATGTGCCAGCCTCCCATGACCGCGATTAAATTGTGCGCGGCATGGGGGATTGCACATGCTTTTGTTTCTTGCATTTCTGATTGGAATGATTGCGGGGCTCAGAGCGATGACGGCGCCGGCTGCTGTTGCCTGGGCGGCTGCTCTCGGCGGGTTTGACGTTTCGCAGACACCCGTTGCCTTTATGGGATATCGCTGGACGCCGTGGGTGTTCACACTGCTTGCTGTCGTCGAGTTGATTACCGACCAGCTGCCATCAACCCCGTCCCGCAAGGTTCCCATGCAGTTTGCGGCCCGCTTGATAATGGGCGCGCTGACGGGTGCCACGATCGGCGCCTCCGGCGGCTCGTTGGTCGGCGGGCTCATTGCTGGTGTCGTCGGCGCCGCGGTTGGCACGTTCGGCGGAGCGGCGGCTCGTGGTAAGCTCGCCGCCGCCTTCGGCAAAGATACACCGGCAGCGCTGATCGAGGATGCGGTTGCGATCATCGGCGCGCTCATCATCGTGGGAGCTGTGTGATGCCTAGTTTTGACGCCATCGTCATCGGGGCCGGCCAGTCCGGTCCCTTCCTCGCCGCCCGCATGGTCGCGACGGGCATGAAGGTGGCGTTGATCGAGCGCAAGTTCCTCGGCGGCACCTGTGTCAATGCAGGCTGCATGCCGACCAAGACGCTGGTGGCAAGTGCCCGCGCCGCCCATGTGGCGCGACGCGGTGCGGACTTTGGCGTGGTGATCCCGGGTGGCGTGGGCATCGACATGTCGGTGGTGCGCAAGCGTGCTGAAACCGTGACGATGAACGCCCGCAACGGCCTGATCAACTGGTTTGCCGGCTTGGACGGCATGACCGTCATCTATGGGCATGCCCGTTTCAAGGACGCCCATAGCGTGACCGTCAACGGCGAGACGCTGACGGCCCCGAAGATCTTCCTGAATGTCGGCGCGCGGCCGACCATTCCCGATATGCCCGGTATCGGCGATATCGATTACCTGACGAGCACCTCGATCATCCATCTCGATACGCTTCCCACGCATCTGACGATTATCGGCGGCAGCTATATCGGGCTTGAGTTCGCGCAGATGTATCGCCGTTTCGGGGCCGAGGTGACGGTGATCGAGCGCGGCCCGAAACTTGCCTCGCGCGAGGATGCCGATGTCTCCGACGCGATCGCCGATATCCTGCGCTCGGAAGGCATTGGCGTGCACACGGATGCCGACGGGATCGGATTCTCAAAGACGGTCGATGGGATCGAGGTCAGCATCGGCAATGGTCAACCGGCCATCGAGGCGAGCCACGTGCTTGTTGCCACCGGGCGCACGCCGAATACCGATGACCTTGGTCTCGACAAGGCTGGCGTCGTTACCGACAGCCGTGGCTACATCACCGTTGACGACAAGCTTGCCACCAACGTCGAGGGTATCTGGGCGCTCGGCGATTGCAACGGCCGCGGGGCCTTTACCCATACATCCTACAACGATTTCGAAATCGTCGCCGCCAACCTGCTCGACGGCGAGGACCGCAAGCTCAGTGACCGCATCCTCGCCTACGCGCTCTACATCGACCCGCCGCTCGGCCGTGTCGGCAAGACCGAGAAGGAAGCGCGCGCCTCCGGCCACAAGATCATGATCTCGACCCGGCCGATGAGCCGGGTCGGCCGCGCCAATGAGCGTGCCGAGACCAAGGGCTTCATGAAGGTGATCGCCGACGCTGAGACACAGCAGATCCTGGGCGCTGCGATCCTTGGGATCGAGGGTGACGAGGCGATCCACGGTTTCATTGATGCGATGAATGCCAAGGCACCCTACCCGGTGCTGAAATGGGCGGTGCCGATCCATCCCACGGTGTCTGAGCTGATCCCGACACTGCTTGGAGATTTGAAGGCGGTTTAGCCGGCAATCGCCGCTGTCTCGCGGACACGCCTTCGCCTTCACGCGATCCTTGTGGCCCGTGGCTTGAGGCTGCATGTCACTCGGACGGGGTGCTGCAAGTTGCCTCGCTGGAGTAAAACAATATGGCGCTTGCCAGCGCCCGTTCGGCGGTTTGTGCCGCAACTGCGGCCTTACTGCATCCTCCGGACGCTTTCGCGTTTCCGGCAGCCTTGTGTGCCGCACAGGCACGTCCTGGGCGACACTCGACGGAACATTCGCACAATGCCGCCGTCCCGGAGGGAGACCATTTTCTGCGAGCCCGAATGCGGAAGCTTACGTCCTTCTTCCGCATTCGGCGCCGATCCCGTCTCGCCGCAACGCCTTGCGGTGCGCGACGGGACGATCTCAGTATGGCAGCGATCTGCGCGGCGTGGACAAAAGCAGTTCTAACGGTTGATGACGTTGGAGGCGCCATGCGGGCTTATCCTCCACCTGCGGGCCTTCAGTCGGCGTTTGCGACCGGGAGGTCGTCGTCGAACGCCGCCAATATGCTATAGGCCGCCTTTACTCGCTCGCTGTTCGGATAATTCTTGTTTGCGAAGAGGGCGATACCGATGCCCTTGGATGGGACGAAGGCAACATAGGCGCCGAAGCCGTTGGTCGACCCGGTCTTGTTGAAAAGCACATCCTTTACCGGCGGCCGTGGCGGCGACAGCTTCTCGATCTCGTTGGCTTTCAGGGCCATGTCGGCCGAGTTACCCGCCAAAAGGCGGTCGAGGGTTGTTGGATAGGCGTACATTTCCCAGCCGAGGCCCTGCGTCATGTCGCCAACCTTGTAGTAGCCCGTATGGGTCGTGGCGATCGCCGATTGCACGGTCTTGTCGAGATCGGAACCATCGATATTGGCTTCGATGAAGCGGAGCATGTCGCTTGCCGACATCTTCACGCCGTAGGCCTCCGAATCCAGGACGCCAGGCGAAACGCGAGCGGCCTTGCCGGTTCTTGAATATCCATAGGCATAGTTCGCGTCGTCGGCTTTCGGAACTGCAATGAAGGTGTGGCTGAGGCCAAGTGCCGGAAACAGCTTCTGCTGCATCAGATCATCGAAGGGCCAACCCATGGCCTTTGCTGCGGCATAGCCGAACAAGCCGATGCTCGGATTGGAATAGACGCGATGGGTTCCCGGAGCATAGGCCGGCTTCCAGTTCTTGTAATAGCCGACCATCGCCTTGTGGTCGGTCACGTCGTCGGGAAACTGCAGCGGCAGGCCACCCGCCGTATAGGTTCCAAGGTCGAGCAAGGTGGCTCCGGCAAGGTGGCTGCCGGCCAATTCCGGAAAATATTTGCTCGGGCTGTCGGTGAGCGAAAGGTCGCTGCTGGCCTGAGCGTAGCCTGCCAGGGTTGCTGTGAACGTCTTGCTGACCGAGCCGATTTCAAACAGCGTCGCGTCGGTGACCTTCCGTCCGCTCGCCTTGGACGCGACGCCGTAATTGTAGACGTATCGCTTTCCCCCGACCGTGATGGCGATCGACATGCCAGGAATATCATTCTTCGCCATCAGAGGGACGGCTACGGCATCGACGACGCGGGCAAGCTCATTCTGGCGTTCGGCCGCATGCGCACCGGCGCCGAGAAAGACTGAAGCGGCGGTGAGTATACCAAGTGTGAATTGCGGAATATTTCTCATAACAGATACCGTGCCTCGGGGTTGGTGGAATCGTCGCGGTCTCTTCGCCGCGGCTGGGGCATTCAATGCAAAAAGCCTTGAGATATGAGGTAGTCCGGCACTTTCGGCGCCGGAGCGGGTTGGGTCAGGCGGGATTTGTATAAGAGGCCTGTACGGCCGTCTCAAACGACGATATCTAGCGTGAGGCATTAGAAAAATTTGGATATCCGATGGTTCGTCCGCGTTTGCCGCTGAATGCGCTGCGTGCCTTTGAAGCGTCCGCTCGACACCTCAGCTTCACCAAGGCTGCGATCGAGCTGTGCGTGACGCAGGCCGCCGTCAGCCATCAGGTCAAGAGTCTGGAAACGAGGCTGAACGTCACGCTGTTCGAGCGGCTGCCGCGCGGGCTGATGCTGACCAGTGAGGGTGAGACGCTGTTGCCGGCGCTCCGCGACGCCTTCGACCGGATTGCCGGAACGCTCGAGCAGTTCGAGGGCGGACACTATCGCGAAGTGCTTCGGGTCGGTGCTGTCGGCACCTTTGCCGTTGGCTGGCTGCTTCCGAGGCTGCGAGCGTTTCAGGCTCAGCATCCCTTTATTGATCTGCGCCTCTCGACCAACAACAACCGTGTCGATATTGCCGCCGAGGGCCTGGATTATGCCGTCCGCTTCGGTTCGGGCGCTTGGCATGGGATCGAGGCGTTGCGTCTGCTGGAGGCGCCGCTATCGGCGCTCTGCGTTCCCGAGATCGCGACGCAGCTTAGCTCGCCGGCCGACCTTTTGAAGCAGACCTTGCTGCGGTCGTATCGCGCCGATGAGTGGTCGCAATGGTTTGCTGCTGCCGGGATGGAGGCGAACCTGCCGCCGCTGAAAAACATCGTCTTCGATTCATCGCTTGCGATGATGGAGGCCGCGCTGCAGGGCGCCGGCGTTGCCCTGGCACCACCACTGATGTTTTCTCGGCATCTGCTTGCCGAGGCCATCCGCCAGCCCTTCGACATCACGGTCACGATGGGCAGCTATTGGCTGACCCGTCTGCAGTCTCGCCCGGAGACGCCGGCGATGTCGGCCTTCCGCCTTTGGCTCTGCGAGGCATCGGGGCGTCCGCGGTCTGAGGCCTGCTATGCCGTCCTGTGGACCTAGCGGTGGCAACGGCGTAGGATGCGGCCGATGTGAGGGGCTCTCCGAAGGACGCACGCACGTGGCTATCTTCATGGACCGGCATGAACTTGCGGGGACATCCGCTGAAGACATCGCCGAAGCGCACCGCAGGGATCTGGCGGTTGAGGATCGGTATGGGGTGAAGTTCCTCACCTACTGGTACGATCAGCGGCGCGGGACGGCGTTCTGTCTGATCGATGCACCGGATGCCGAAACCGCGCAATGCGTTCATCGCGAGGCACATGGTTTTATCGCGGGCGAAGTGGTCGAGGTGGCGCTGTCGGCGGTCGAGGCGTTCCTCGGGCGCATTCACGAACCCGAACAGAAAGCGGGCCAGACCGGCGTCGAAAGGGATGCAGGGCATAGGGCGATCCTGTTTACCGACATCGTCGGTTCGACGGAGATGACTTCGCGGCTCGGTGACCGCATGGCTGCCGAGCTGGTACGGGCGCATGACGCAATCGTACGCCGCTGTCTGGCGCAATGCGAAGGCAGAGAGGTCAAGCACACCGGTGACGGCATCATGGCCTCCTTCGTCTCCACGCACGCCGCCGTCGGCTGTGCGATGAGCATCCAGCGCGAATTCAGGACCTACAACGGCGGCACGCCGGAACCCATCCATGTCAGGATCGGGCTTGATTGTGGCGAGCCGATCGAGGACAGCCACGATCTCTTCGGCTCGACCGTGCAACTGGCTGCACGGCTCTGTGCGGCAGCCGGCGGTGATCAGATCCTCGTATCGGAGAGCATCTTTAGAGAGCACGGTGCGGCCGATCTTTTCGCCAATGCGACGCGCAAGCGCCTCAAGGGGTTTTCGAAGCCGGTACTGGCGTTCGAGTGCGATTGGGCCGATGCGGAAAGGGCTCGACCGACGTAAGCCCCGATCCTACCATTCCAGATGATAGCAAGGCTGGCCGCCGTCCTCAAAACGGCGCCGGCCTTGTGCGTCGGCATCGCGCTACTCCATCACGATCTGCAGCTTCACGTCGCTCGGACGTGCCTCGACGGCGCGATCAAAGGCCGTGATGGAGTCCTCGAAGGTGAACGTCTCTGAAATCAGCGGCTTCAGATCGACACGGCCAGAGCCGAGCAGCGCAATCGAGCGCTCGTACTGATGGGCGTAGCGGAACACGGTCTCGATGCGGATTTCCTTTGTCGAGGCCGTGGAAACGTCGAAGCCGATCGGATTGACCGGCAGGCCGACGGCAACGATGACGCCGCCCGGTCTAGGCAGTTCCATAATGGTTTCCCAGGCCTTGGGCGAACCCGAGCATTCGAAGATCACATCGGCACCCCAGCCATCGGTCAGCAGCGTCACCTCCTCGGCGAGGTTCTTCTCGCGGATGTTGATCGGGATGACGCCCTGGTATTGGGCGGCAATGTCAAGTTTCGGTTGGGCAAGGTCGGCGACGATCGCGCGGGCACAGCCGCCGGCAAGAGCAGCGACGGCCACCATCGTGCCGATCGGGCCGGCACCAAGCACGATGGCCGTGTCGCCGGGGACGATCTTCGCCTTCGTCGCGGCTTGCATGCCGACCGCGAACGGTTCGACCATGGCGCCTTCGGCAAAGCTGACATTGTCGGGAAGCTTGTAGGTATAGTTGGCAGGATGGACGACCTCGGGCGTCAGGACACCATGGATCGGCGGCGTCGCCCAGAAGATCACGGCCGGATCGACGTTGTACATGCCGAGCCGGCTCGCCTTGGAATTGGGATCGGGAATGCCTGGCTCCATGCAGACGCGGTCGCCGACCTTCAGATGCGTGACGCCGGCACCGACCTCGACGACCGTGCCGGCGGCTTCATGGCCGAGCACCATCGGCTCGTTGACCACGAAGGGGCCGATCTTGCCGTGGGTGTAATAATGGACATCGGAACCGCACACGCCGACCGTGTGGATCTTGATCTTCACCTGTCCCGGACCGGTGTCCATCGGCAGATCGATGTCGCGAAGCGCGAGTTCATGCTGGCGCTCGAGCACCAGCGCGCGGACTTTGGCCATTGTCTTTTCCTTCCCGATTGCCTCCCCGCGCCGTCTCTCAGCCGGCGCGGCTTTGGAAGGACTATAAGACCCGACGCCGCAGCAATTCAATCGTATTGCAAAGGCTTTTGCTCATGAAATGGTGAATTGCTCATCTCAGAAGGGGATATCCCGCGAGGAATCAGCCGAACTTGATGAGGTTCAAAGCGGGCAACGGCCCGCCCGGAAACTGCACCAGGCTGCCGCCGAGGGCGAGCGGGCCAAGATCGATGCCGAAGAAGCCTAGTTTTTCGATCAGGGAGCCGACCACCTTGGCGCTTGCGTCGTCGCCGGAATAGAACAGGACGCGTTTGCCGCCTTCGGCTGCAGGGCTGCCAGAGAGAAGATGTAGCTGCAGCTGATAGCAGCGCCGATGGAGCGCGAGCCGCCGGTGACGAGCGCGGTTTTGCCGCTAAGGTTTTCGATTCTGGTCATTTCGGTCACTCCAGGGCTTCGTTGTTCGACGGCGTGAATATCGGTCGCCGATTCATTCTCAATAAGCGGGTGATCATCTGAATCATCTTCAAGCATTCATTGAAAATTTGGATGATCTTTATGTGGTGTTTATATTTGTGGTCGCCTACCACGCTCGAACCTTTATCTCGTCCGGGCATATGAACGCGGGAGCAATGCGGCTCGGGAAATCAGTTTGCGACAATGGCAACGATGCTCGGGTGCGAGCTCGGCGCTCGCCGGCCGTCCTTGCACAAATGACAAGAGAGACTTCATGGACCTTTCGATGATCATCCGTCCCGAGCACAGCTTCATCGGCGTGTCGGTGGCGACGAAGTGGAGAGGGCTGCAGTCTATCGCGGAGAAGGCCGCCGCCGCCTTCGGCATCGAAGAAAGGAAGATATTGCAAGCCCTGGAAAGCCGGGAGAGCCTTGGCTCGACCGGCATCGGCAATGGCGTAGCCGTTCCGCATGCCGTCGTCGAAGGGATGACGCATCCGCGTGGCTTGCTCGTACGCTTCGCGCGGCCTCTTGATTTCGAGGCCGTTGACGACGTGCCAACCGATATTGCCTTCGCGCTCCTGTTTGGCGAGGCGAACCGCGGCGAGTATCTGAACGTGCTGGCGGCAATCGCGCGTCAGTTGCAGACGCCGGGGGTTCTGGCTGCCATGCGCCAGGCAAGAACCGCCGATGAGCTCTATTCCGATTTCCTGGCCGACTCGCGCGTTTGACGATCAGATGGATGCGGGGGATCGGTCAGGCGTCGCGCTGGGACCGGAGGAAGCCTTCCAAAGGCGGTCCGGCAACGCCCAGCGTGTTCGGCCCTCGCCGGGCTTGGGGTCGTAGGGGTCGTCCAGTTCGTCCAGAGCGATACCGGCGGTGATGACGTCGCCTTCGTACTGATCGCGGATCGAAACATGGTTCGTCTCGTTGCTGGCGACCACATCGGTCTCGCTGTTGGAAATGAAGATCTTGCAAACACGAAGGGTAAGTGCTGGCAGACGGTCTCCGTCGCGTGCCTGTCGTTCGGATTTTGCCGTGGCCGAGGAGAGCACGTCCATTTCCAAAGCGCGCCTCAAATGGGATGCCATTCCAGACTCAGGCTTGGAACAGAAACATTCTTCGTTTCATTATACGACCAACTTGGTAGAGTTTCAGCCACAAACGAAGGAGGTTTTCCATGCAGTCGATAAGGATTACACGGCTTCTCGCGGCTGTGGCGCTGGCAGGCAGCGTCGCAATCGGGGCTGTCGCTCCCGCATTCGCGGACCAGACGCTTCTCAACGCATCTTACGATCCGACGAGAGAGCTGTACAAGGATTTCAACGTCGCCTTCGCTGCGAAGTGGCAGAAGGACACCGGTGAGGCGGTGACGATCAAGGCGTCGCATGGCGGGTCCGGCGCGCAGGCGCGCTCGGTGATCGACGGGCTTGATGCCGACGTGGTAACCCTTGCCCTCGAGGGCGATATCGACGCGATTGCCAAAAAGACCGGCAAGATTCCCGCTGATTGGAAAACGAAATTCCCGAACAATTCGACGCCCTACACGTCCACGATCGTCTTCCTTGTCCGCAAGGGCAATCCTAAGGGCATCAAGGATTGGGGCGATCTGGTGAAGGACGACGTCCAGGTCATCACGCCTAACCCGAAGACCTCAGGCGGTGCCCGCTGGAACTTCCTCGCGGCCTGGGCTTGGGCCAAGCAGGCAAATGGCGGCGATGACGCCAAGGCGCAGGAATACGTGACAAAGCTCCTGCAGCATGTTCCGGTTCTCGATACCGGCGCGCGTGGCGCAACGACTACCTTCGTCCAGCGTGGCCTTGGCGACGTTCTTCTTGCCTGGGAAAACGAAGCCTATCTTTCCCTGGAAGAACTCGGTCCCGATCAGTTCGAGATCGTGACGCCGACTTTCTCGATCCGCGCTGACCCGCCGGTCGCCGTTGTTGACGGCAACGTCGACAAGAAGGGGACCCGCAAGGTCGCGGAGGCCTACCTGAACTATCTCTATTCGGACGAGGGCCAGAAGATTGCAGCCAAGCACTTCTACCGGCCGACCAAGCCCGAAGCGGCCGATAAGGCAGACATTGCGCGCTTCCCGAACCTGAAGCTGGCGACGATCGATGATTTCGGCGGCTGGAAGGAAGCGCAGCCGAAATTCTTCGGCGATGGCGGCGTATTTGACCAAATCTACAAGCCGGCACAATAATACGTCGCATGAAAGCACATAGCCCCACGCGGTGGCGGTTCAGACGGCCGAGCGTCATTCCAGGCTTTGGAATGGCGCTCGGCCTTACCTTGACCTGGCTCACCCTTCTGATCCTGATACCACTTTCGGGCCTTGCCTGGCGGTCAAGCGAGCTCGGCTTGGCAAAGTTCCTGGCCATTGCCTTCGATCCTCGCACCCTGAGCGCCTTGCGCATCAGCTTCGGCGCCGCCTTTGCGGCAGCCTGCATCAATGCTGCCTTCGGCGTCGTGCTGGCCTGGGTGCTGGTGCGCTACCGCTTTCCCGGCAAGCGCGTCATCGATGCCATGGTAGACCTGCCTTTTGCGCTGCCGACCGCCGTGGCCGGTATCGCGCTTGCGACCCTTTACGCACCGAACGGCTGGATCGGGCAGTTCCTGACGCCGCTCGGCATCAAGATCGCCTTCACGCCACTCGGTATCGTCATTGCTCTCGTCTTCGTTGGCTTGCCTTTCGTGGTGCGCACCGTACAGCCTGTCATGGAGGAGATCGACAAGGAGGTCGAGGAGGCCGCCGCTACGCTCGGCGCCACTCGTCTTCAGACCATCTTTCATGTGCTTCTACCCGGATTGGCGCCACCTGTTCTGACCGGCTTCGCGCTCGCTTTTGCCCGTGGGGTCGGCGAATATGGCTCGGTGATCTTCATTGCCGGCAACCTTCCGTTCCGGTCGGAAATCGCACCGTTGCTGATTGTCATCAAGCTTGAAGAATACAATTATGCAGCCGCGACAGCCATCGCCGCCGTGATGCTGGTGATCTCGTTCATCATGTTGTTGGTTATCAACCTTATCCAGAGTTGGAGCAGACGGAGGTATGGCTATGGCGCTTGATACAAGCCTTCAGCCGACAAAGGTGCGTTCCGCCGTTACCGAGCACCGGTTTGCACGTTGGACGCTGATCCTTGCCTCGCTCATCTTCCTGATGCTCATCCTGCTTCTACCCTTGGCGGCAGTCTTCGTCGAAGCGTTCCGTAAGGGTGCCGGGGCGTTCCTCGAGGCATTGCAGGACGAGGAGACCTTTTCGGCCATCCGTCTGACCCTCATCGTCGCGGGCGTCAGCGTGCCTCTCAACCTGATCTTTGGCCTGGCGGCTGCCTGGGCGATTGCCAAGTTCGAGTTCAAGGGTAAGGCCTTCCTGACGACGTTGATCGACTTGCCCTTTTCAGTCTCGCCTGTCATTTCAGGCCTGGTGTTCGTCCTTTTGCTTGGTGCCAACACTCATCTTGGCCACTGGTTGAGCGCCCACGACATCAAGATCCTGTTTGCCGTTCCCGGGCTGATCCTCGCCACCATGTTCGTCACCTTCCCCTTCGTGGCGCGCGAACTGATCCCGCTGATGCAGGAACAGGGAACGGGCGACGAAGAGGCGGCGCTTTCGCTCGGTGCCAGCGGCTGGCAGACGTTCTGGCATGTGACGTTGCCCAACATCAAATGGGGTCTGCTCTACGGCGTGCTGCTCTGCAATGCTCGCGCGATGGGCGAGTTTGGCGCCGTATCGGTGGTCTCCGGCCATATTCGGGGACAGACGAACACTATGCCGCTGCAGGTGGAAATTCTCTATAACGAGTACAATTTCACCGGCGCGTTCGCCGTTGCCACCCTGCTTGCGTTGCTTGCACTCGTGACCCTGGTTTTGAAGACGCTGCTCGAGATGCGATACAGCGAAGAAATAGCCGCCAGCCGGCGGCACTGAAGGAATTAGAATGGAAGTTCGCGTTCAAAACCTGCGCAAGGAATTCGACCGGTTTCCGGCGCTGCACGACGTGTCGCTCGACATCCGCTCCGGCGAACTGATCGCACTGCTGGGGCCGTCCGGCTCCGGCAAGACGACCTTGTTGCGCCTCATCGCCGGTCTCGAGAGCCCGACGGAAGGGCTGATCTACTTTGGCGACGAGGACGCGTCGAAGAAGACCGTGCAGCAGCGCAATATTGGCTTTGTGTTCCAGCACTATGCCCTGTTCCGGCATATGACCGTGCTCGACAATGTCTCCTTCGGCCTGAACGTGCGTGATGGCGCGCGACGGCCACCCAAGGCGGAAATCCGCAGGCGGGCGCTGGAGCTTCTCGACCTTGTCCAACTGTCCGGTCTTGAGAAGCGCTATCCGGCCCAGCTTTCCGGCGGCCAGCGCCAGCGCGTCGCGCTCGCGCGCGCCATGGCGGTCGAACCAAACGTGCTCCTGCTCGACGAGCCCTTCGGTGCGCTCGACGCCCAGGTGCGCAAGGACCTGCGCAAATGGCTGCGCGAGATCCATGATCGCACGGGTCACACGACCGTTTTCGTCACGCATGACCAGGACGAGGCGATGGAGCTCGCCGACCGCGTTGTCGTCATGAGCCAGGGCGCGATCGAGCAGGTCGGAACACCCGATGAGGTATATGACAACCCGAACTCTCCCTTTGTCTTCGGCTTTGTCGGACAGTCCAACTGTCTCGACGTGCAGGTCAATGGTGGAGAAATCTGGTTCGAGGACCGGCCGCTTGGGCTCAAGGTCGAAAACGAAGCGGATGGGGATGCCCAGCTCTACTTCCGGCCACATGACATCGAATTGCGAGATGGTTGCGGTGGCTGCATCGCCGGCTTGCTGACGACCAGCCGGCGCGTCGCCGGCACGCGCCACATCGAGGTCGACATCGGCAAGAGGCATCCACCGATCGAACTGGAACTGTCGCCGTCGCAGGCCGGAAGCCTCGATCGCAGCCGGATCGCCTTCCGACCGAAGCGGTGGAAATTGTTCCGCGCAGCGCGATAAGGATAGGAACGGGGCTCATGCGGTTTGGTGCGCCCCGAATCAGCGTGTGACGGCAGGCTGATTTCGACGACTGCGAACGTCACCTGCGATGGCGACCATCATCGCTTTCAGTGCGTTATGCGATCGCGAATCAGCCGGCTCAGCAGGCAAAAGGCGGCCAAATCAAATTGTGATACTAATTGGGTTTGAAATTTACCCGAAACGCAGGTAGAAAAGCGACCACTTAATCGAGAAGGGCTTACTACTCCAGATAGGGGGCACCTGCCATTGAGGGCGCATCTAGCGTTGGGAAAATCTCTCGCCGGGATTTTGTTTGCGGGCATGGCGGCTGCGAGCTGCACGACCGCCCAGCAACCGGCTCCAAAGGTGGCTAGCCAGGCCGCCAAGCCAAGGAACGCGGCGCAGACGGCGCAGCAGACAAAAGTCACCTTCAATTATACTGCCAAGGATCGCGATTGCCTAAAGCGGGCAATGTACTTTGAATCCGAGCATTCGGATCGCGACGGCTATATGGCGGTCGGAACCGTGGTCATGAACCGGCTGACGTCGGGTGCCTATCCCGATTCGATCTGCGGCGTGGTTGCCCAGGAGAGGCAGTTCGCCCCTGGTGTAATGACGCGCGAAGTCGAGCCTATGGCCGAGATCGAACTGACTGACGCTGCCGACGCAATCTTGCGTGGCGAACGGCATCCGGGTGTCAAGGACGCGATGTTCTTTCACACAGACGGTCTGAAGTTCCCGTACCGGAACATGCATTACGTGGCGATTGCCGGCGGCAATGCGTTTTACGAGAAGCGCGGCCGGGACGGCGAGCTGCAAACGCCAGCGCCCCTGCCCTCATATGAAGTTGCCATGAACTATCTGCCCGGACAGAGCCTGATGCCAGCACAGTTTGCGGCGCTCGTTCCAACCACCGTCCCGGTGCCGATCCCAATGCCGGGGTCAGGGGCCACATTGGGAACAGAACCGGCCGTGCCGACCCCGACGGAAACGGCGGTGCCCATCACCACTGAAGCGGTGATGCCGGTCGCCATTCCGACGCCGAGACCAGCCTTCAATGATGCCGTGCTGCGCGGCAGCCTTGCCCACGGCTGAGGCTCGTTTCCTATATTGCTCTGTTTCCATCCGTGTCGAAGACGTGCAGATGCTGCGCGGGGAACGACACGCTGATCGTTGGACCGGCTGTCAGCGCAGCACGGTCGAGCGTGAAGATCTTGAACGGCAGACCGTGCAGCGACAGATGCAGGATGATGCCGAATCCCGTCGGTTCGACCAATTCGACGTCCGCGTTCAGACCGCCCTGATCGGCAATGACGACATGCTCCGGCCGGATCCCCAACGTGGCCTTGGCGCCGTTTGCGAGTGACAGCGGCGCAGCCAAAGGAACGATCGTTCCATCCTTCAGACGGACACCACCGTCAGCATAGGTCGCGTCGAGGAAATTCATGCCCGGCGAGCCGATGAAGCCGGCGACGAAGAGGTTGGCAGGGCGATCGTAGAGTTCCAGCGGGCTGCCGACCTGCTGCACGACGCCGCCATGCATGGCAACGATCCTGTCCGCCAGCGTCATCGCCTCGATCTGGTCATGGGTGACGTAGATCGAGGTCGCCTTCAGGTCGCCGTGCAGTTTCTTGATCTCCGCGCGCATCTGTTCGCGCAGTCGGGCGTCGAGGTTCGACAGCGGCTCGTCGAAGAGGAAGGCCTTCGGCTGGCGCACGATGGCGCGACCCATGGCGACGCGCTGGCGCTGGCCACCCGAAAGCGCCTTCGGCCGGCGTTCCAGCAGTGGGTCGAGGCCAAGCTTGGAGGCGGCTGCACCGACTGCGCTGGCGATCTTTTCCTTGGCGGTTTTCCGAAGCTTCAGGCTGTAGCTCATGTTGCCGGCGACATTCATGTGCGGATAGAGCGCGTAGGATTGGAACACCATGGCGATGTCGCGGTCCTTCGGATGCAGTTCGTTGACGCGATTGCCGGCGATGCGGATCTCGCCGCCGGTAACCTCCTCCAGACCTGCGATCATGCGCAGCAGGGTGGACTTGCCGCAGCCCGACGGGCCGACGAGTACGACGAACTCGCCGTCCTTGATCCTCAGATCGACGTCGTGCAGCACCTTGACGGGACCGTAGGCCTTCTTGACGTTCTGGATATCGATCGATGCCATTTTGATTAACCCTTGACCGCGCCGGCCGTCAGGCCCTGGACGAGATAACGCTGGATGAGCAGGAAGAAGAGACCGGCCGGGATGAGCGCGAGCACGCCCGCCGCCATCATCTGCCCGAAATCCACGGAGAATTTGGAAACGAAGGTCAGAAGCCCGACCGGGAAAGTTGCCGCGTCGTTGCCGTTGATCAGCATCAGGGCGAAGAGCAGCTCGCTCCATGCAGCGGTGAAGACGAAGCCGAGCGTTGCCGCGATGCCAGGCAGCGTCAGCGGCAGGATGATCTGCCGGAAGGCAGTGAACTGCGTTGCGCCGTCGATCATGGCCGCCTCCTCGAGATCCTTCGGGATACCGTCGAAGAACGACTGCATCAGGAAGGTGGCGAAGGGCACGTTGAAGGCGGTGTAGACAACGACGAGACCGGTGAGGCTGTTTGTCAGATGCAACGGCGTCAGGATCTTGAAGATCGGCGCAACCAGCATGACAAGCGGGAACATCTGGGTCAGCAGCATCAGCGCGACGATCCAGTACTTGGCCCGAAAATTAAAGCGCGACAGGGCGTAGCCGGAAAGCGAGGCGCAGATCGTGACGACGACGGCGGTCGAGGCCGACACGATCAGGCTGTTCTTGAAGAAGGTCGGAAAAGCGCTGTGCTGAATGACGAAGGAATAGTGTTCCCATGTCGTCCTCGATGGCCACATCCTGACCCCCTCTGTGTAGAGCAGGTCGTTCGGCGTCACCGACACCTTGAGCAGCCAGAACAGCGGAAACAGCGCAAACACGATGTAGCAGAGAATGGCCAGGCGATGCGCGAGGGTGGGGAGAATGGACCGCTTCATAACATCAATCCTTGTTCAGCAGGGTCTGCCGCAGCAGGATGATCAGCATCGAATAGGCAAGCAGCAGCACCAAGAGCACCAGCGCGATCGCCGAGGCGTAGCCGAAGTCGAGGCGCCTGAAGGCCTGCGTGAAGATGTAGCTGGCGACGATTTGCGTCCGGTCGGCCGGTCCGCCGCCCGTCATGACGACGATCAGGTCGGCAAAATTGGAGACCCAGACGGTGCGCAGCAGCACGGTGATGGCAATGGTCGGCGCGAGGAAGGGCAAGGTAATCGAGCGAAAACGCTGGAACCAGCCGGCGCCATCGATGGAGGCCGCTTCATAGAGGTCACGCGGGATTGCCTGCAGGGCCGCGAGCAGCGTGATCGCGAAGAAGGGAATGCCCCACCAGACGTTGGCGATGATCGGTCCCCACATGGCATGTTGTGGATCGGAGAGGATATTTCCTGGCTCGCTCATCAGACCGAGCGCAAACAGCCAGTGCGGGATTGGCCCGATCACGGGATTGAACAGCCAGGCCCAGTTCAGACCGGCGAGGAAGGAAGGAACCGCCCAGGGCAGGAAGACGAGAGCCTGCACGGCGCCCCTGCCCCAGAAAGGCTTGTCGAGCAGCAGCGCGAGAGTGAGCCCGAAGACGAATTGCAGGAAGACGGAGGCGCCTGTCCACAAGAGCGTATTCTTCAGCGCACCGTAGAAGGCCGCGTCTTTCGAGAGTGCATGGAAGTGATCAAGCCCGATGAAGCCGCCCGAAAACGGATTCAGCAGCTGGATGTCGCGAAATGCGTAGGAAATCCCGATCGCCAGTGGCACCAGCATCACCGCGATGATCAGGATGAGCGACGGCGCACTATAAAGATAGGGTTCGGAGGCATCGGCGATGCGCTTCAGCCAGGGGCGCCTATCCTGGCGCCTGTCTAGCGTATCGGCAGTGATGGTCATCAGGCAAAGTCCGTTTCGCGGCGCTTTGCGCCGTCGCAAGAAACTGAAGGGGCGGCGGACGAATCCGCCGCCGGTGGTCCGTTACTTCTTGGCGAGGAACTTCTGCTGTGCCTTGGTCAGATAGTCTGCCCACTGGTCAGCCAGTTCCTTCGGCGTGATGTCGCCGAGAAGCGCCTGCTGCGTCGTCTTGATGGCGAGCGAGTCCTTGAAGAAGGCGAATTCCTCGAGATAGGTCGGCATCACCGTCGGAACGACGTTCGGATCAGCCAGTTCCTCGAACCAGCCCTTGAACTGCTCGCCGGCATAGAAGGGATCCTTCTCGGCCGAGGTGTGGACCGGCAGGGCGCCGGTGCGCTTGTTCCACTCGATGTTGCCTTCCGGCCCCTCAAGCGTTTCGATGAGCTTCCAGGAAAGATCCTTGTTCTGGCTCGTCGTGAACATCGACCAGCCAGCGAAGCCGATCGTCGTGAACGCCTTGCCGCCCGGACCAGCCGGCATCTTGGTGACGCCGAAATCATCCGGCTTCATGCGCTGGGCGATGGCGATCAGAGCGTCTGGGTCCTGGTCGAGCATGGCGCAGGTGCCGGAGTAGAAGCCGGCGACGGTTTCATTGAAGCCCCAGTTGACACTGTCCTTCGGCGTCAGCCCCTTCTTGTAGAGATCGACGACCCATTCGAGACCCTTTGCCCAGCCTTCGCTGTTCATAGTCGAGGTGCCGTCCTCGTTAAAGAACTTGTTGGAGCCCGCCATCGTCGCGCCGAACATCACCCAGCCATTGAGACCGCCCGGACCACCGCGCAGGCAGTAGCCGGACTTGCCGGGGAGCTTGGAGACCTTCTCGGAGGCGGCGACGAAATCGTCGAGCGTCTTCGGTGGTTCGGCAACACCAGCTTCCTGGAAGAGCTTCTTGTTGTAGAACAGCGCACGCAGGTAGAAGCCATAGGGCAACATGTAGGCGGTGTTCTTGACGTCGCGGCCGAGTTCGAGCGCGCGCGGCGTCAGGCCCTTGGTGTGCTCCCACTTGGCAAGATAAGGCTCGAGGCTTTCGAGCATGCCGTTGTTGGCATAGAGCGAAAGCCAGGTGTCGGGCATTTCCATGACGTCAGGCGTATCGCCGGCCGAAACCATTGTCGCGAACTTCTGGAAGGCTTCGTTCCAGGGCAGCGAGATGATATCGACCTTGGTGCCGGGGTTTGCAGCCTCGAATTTGCCGACGATCGACTTCAGCGTCTCGGTGCGTTCGGGACTGGTGATGACCTCGACCAGCTTGAGCGTGGTATCGGCGAGTGCCGTACCGGCCATCATCGTGGCGAGTAGAGTGGCGGTGATCAGTCTTTTCATGCTTGCTCCCCCTTTTCAGGTTTTTGAGGTTGTGAACTTAAGAGGCGACCGCCAATGCCGCCTCAATGTCCTTCCACAAGGCCTCGGTTCCTTCGAGGCCAATGTGAAGACGTACGGACCGCGCATGGATCCCGAAGGTATGCGCGGAATTCGGTTGCGCCTTCTGCTGAAGGACGACCTCGCCTGGTACGATCAGGCTTTCATGCCCACCCCAGCTCACTCCCAGTTTGAAGAGCTTGAGGTGATCGGCGAAGGCGCGGATATCGACGCCCTCGCGGAATATGAAGGAGAACAGGCCCGACGTGCCGTTGAGGCCGGCAGGTAGGCGGTTGGCAAGGCCCGGATGGCAGACAGTCTCCACCACGTCGAGCTCCTGCAGGCGTTTGGCGATCGTCATCGCGGCCGCCTCATGCGCCCGCATACGGATCGGCAGGGTGCGCAGGCCGCGGATCAGAAGCCAGGCATCAAACGGCGAGAGCTTGCCACCGAGATAGGGATAGGCCTCCGCCTTGATGCGGGCAATCATCTCCTTCGAGCCGGCGACGATGCCGGCGACGACGTCGCTGTGGCCGCCGAGATATTTCGAGGCCGAATGGATGACGATATCGACGCCGAGTGAGATCGGCTGCTGGAAGTAGGGGCTTGCCCAGCTGTTGTCGATCATGGTGACGATGCCATGCTTCTTGGCGAGTGCCGCGAGCGCGCCGACATCGTGGGCTTCCATCACCCAGCTCGTCGGGCTTTCCATGTAGAAGACCTTGGCGCCGGGCAGCGCTTTCGCCACGGCTTCCTCATCGCGACCATCGACATAGGTCACCTCGACCTTCATGCGCTTCAGGAGCGTACCGAACAGGCGGAAGGCATCGGGATAGACATGCTTGACGGCAACAATCCGGTCGCCCGGCTCGACGAAGGACAGCACCGCCGACGAGATCGCCGCCATACCGCTTGCAAAGCCGAGCGCATCTTCGGCACCTTCGAGCTTTGCCAGCATTTCCTCGAACATGCGAACAGTCGGATTGAGGCCGCGCGTATAGATCGGCCGGACCTTCTCGCCCCGATAGGAGGAGATCATGTCGTCATAGTCGGAAAAGGTGAAAAGCGATGTCTGGAAGATCGGCGGCACGACGGCTTCGGCGAAGTTTCCTTCGTCGTGTGCGGTGATGAGCGAGGCAAGCTCGAACGCGTCTGCGCCCTTATTCATTTGGACATTTCCTTGATATCTTCCTCGACAACTTCGAGGATTTTCAGTGTCTCTTCCCGCGCGGCCTCGGCGTCCCGGGCAGCGATCGCGTTGAAGAGCGTACGGTGAAAGGGGAAGGAGCGGCGGGCAAAATCCTCGCGCTCGAAGGGGTGCTCCCAGAACTGCCAGAAAGTCTCTCGCATCTGCTCGAGAAGCTGGCGGAAAAGCGGATTGTGGGTGGCATCGTAGATTGCCAGATGGAAGGCGAGGTCTTCCGGCCCCGATGTGCCTTTCTGGATGTGGACGCGTTCCATCTCGTTGAGGTTCTGCTCGATCAGGATGAGATCCTTGTCGGTCCGCTTTCGCGCGGCGACCATGCAGGCCTCGCATTCAATCCCGCGGCGTACCTCGAGCGTTTGCAGCAACGCATCGCGCAGATGGCCGGTTTCAAGCGACAGCGGCATGTGGATCGTCGCCTTCGAAACCGGTTTCAGCAGGTAAGTGCCGCTGCCCTTACGGGTTTCGATGACGCCCAGCGCCTGAAAGTGACGGATCGCTTCGCGGATCGTCGAACGGCCCACCATCAGCGCTGACATCAGTTCACGCTCTGCCGGAAGCCGATCGCCGGCCTTCAGCTGTGCGCTCTGAACATAATCGGCCAAGGCGTCTGTCACCTGACGTGCCCGATCGATCGCCGGGAGCGGCCGGATAACCGGCCTGTCGTTGCTTGATGCCTTCATGGTTCCCCAAATTTCTATAGGCAGCCGACCTTAAAATTGGTCTGACATCTTAGCATTTCGCAAAGTTTGGAAAGCGTCAAGTGCGAGTCTTTGCTTTGTGAGGCGAAGCCCGCCGATGAATCCGACCCGGCCGGATCCGTATTGACCGTTGTAATCGAGCGGGACGCCCCAAGGGTGCCCGAATTGCGGGTTGATCGCTTGATCGATATTGATAACCATTCCGGCCATCCCCCTTCGAGAACCGGGCATCGTGGACGCGCCCCGGCGTGGTCCGGCGATCGCCCGTGGAAAGCGTAAGAACATCGCGGAGGTCCAGTTTCCGCATGA
Source organism: Rhizobium sp. 3T7 (assembly GCF_020166565.1). Classification (NCBI taxonomy): domain Bacteria; kingdom Pseudomonadati; phylum Pseudomonadota; class Alphaproteobacteria; order Hyphomicrobiales; family Rhizobiaceae; genus Rhizobium; species Rhizobium sp. 3T7. The sequence continues at coordinate 4,487 of NZ_JAIQXS010000028.1, read as the reverse complement.
CCCAAATGGGTCAAGGCGGACCGTTTATTCCGGCATTTTAAGCGCACGGACGAACGGCAGCAGCGCGCCGCCAAGGGATTCCCGTTGTCGGCTGGCCTACGCTTTGTCGCGATACGACTCGTAGATTGCGATTGAAACTATCTGCAACCGATGTTGCGTGGTAGTATTGGGCCGTTTCCTCCGGGGCGTATAGGGAACGGCCAGGACAGGTTCTCGTGGTGGGGCGCTGGGTGCCGTTCCCGAAAGATTAAGACACCCGGATAAACCGAGGAAATCAAGATCGAAGCGGGTTCATAAGACGACCTCTTTGGGTTGTCCCGAGGTCAGGCAACGAGTTGTGCTGGACCTTCGCCACTGAGGAAACTGAAGCCGGGAGCTTCACCCATCACGCGAGGTGGACATTGTGCGAATGTCCGTGCTCAGGCTGCGGCCGGAGGCGCGTCGCAGCCCGTTCCGGATTTGATCTGGAGGAAAAGACATGCCTGATCTTCAGCGCAGGGAATTCATCGTTCAAGGAAGTGCGGCTCTTGCCGGATTCGCGGGCCTCTATGCGTCTATGGCCCATGCTTTTCCGACGCAACCCGGCGAGGAAGTCGTTGCATGGCTTGATCAGCCTGCGGAAAATCGCAATCCGGTAGGGATTCAGACCCAGCTTGTCTGGGAGGATTTGGACTCCTGGATCACTCCCAACGACAAGTTCTTCAGTATCTCTCATTTCAATCGACCAACGATCGACGAGAGGACGTGGTCGCTCGATATCGGGGGCCGGGTCACGAAGCCATTGGAGCATTTGTCGCTTGCATACATCAAGGAACAGCCTCGCAAGGAGGTCGTTTTCACGGTCGAATGCTCGGGCAACCACGGCTTCCCCTTTTTCACGGGCGGCATCGGCAATGCCCGCTGGGCGGGCACGCCGCTCGCTCCCCTTCTGCAGCGAGCCGGCGTCCTCGATGACGGCGTCGAGGTTGTCTTCTTCGGCGCCGACAAAGGGGAGGTCATAAACCGCGACATCAAGATGCAGCAGAACTTCGCTCGGAGCATGTCGCTCGTCGACGCGATGAACCCCGACAATCTGCTCTGCTACGAGATGAACGGCGCGCCACTGCCACCGGCCAATGGTTTCCCGCTGCGGCTGATTGCGCCGGGCTGGTACGGGATCGCCAACGTCAAATGGCTGAAGACCATCGAGGTGCGCGACTCGCGCTTCATGAACCTGCTGATGGCCCGCGACTATGTCACGATCCGGGAGGAGGAGCGCAACGGCGAGACCGTGTGGACAGAGACCTCGGTTGGCCGATCCCGGATAAAGTCCGCTCCCGCAAAGGTCACCCGGAAGGGCTCGGATTACCGGATCATCGGGGCGGCCTGGGGGGTGCCGATCAAACAGGTCGACGTGAAGATTGACAGAGGGCCATGGACGTCTGCGATCATTGATCACAGCGAGGAGGCCGACCATGCTTGGAAGATCTGGTCCCTGGATTGGAGAGATCCCTCCCCCGGAGAGCACACGGTGACCTCGCGGGCGATCGGCACGAAGGGGCAGGTTCAACCGGCGATGAACGATCCCTTGATCGCCAAAAAGCACACATACTGGGAAAGCAACGGCCAGGTGACGCGCCGCGTTCGCATCGTTTGAGAAACCTTGGTGAGCGCAGTGAAGCATCGGACGTTCCCAAAGCGAAACCAGCCTAATTAACTGATCTTGCTGGTAGAATTAGCCTTAAGAGACCGCGTCACGTGGGTGCCATTTACCTTGGTCGGGATCGTCGTTTATTTCTCGCGGATCGCCCGCGAGAAGCGGTGCCGGATCGGCTGCCAGAGGTACTGCGCAAACGTCCTGCTCGAGGTCGTGATGAGCCGGACGCCGTCCTCGAGCATGTCGACTTCTCCCGGCTCTAGCTTCAGCTCCACCGGATAGTAGGTGACGTGCGTCGTCGGATCCTGTGCGAGGTCTGCCCCGACCATCGTGACTTCTGCATGCAGGTCGGGCGTCGTCGAACGGTTCAGCCCGACGACGCGAACGAGGGCCTTGTCCGTCGGATGGATCGAATCGATGTCCTGAGGGCTGATGCGCACCTCCACCTTCAGCGGAACGTGCTCCGGGCCGATCTTCATCAGGACTTCGCCGGCCCCACGACGCAGCCGACGGTACCCGACATCGATTGCCCTTTTCTATGCTGCAGCGACACCATCACCATGGTGGCCACAATGTGGAGACGTTGATGCGGTGGCGTCATGGCCCGATGTGCCCCTTCCCCCTGCGGGCAGCCCATTGCGGTCATCGAGAATAGCGGGGTTCATCGTAAAAGCTCCTGAGGCAGGTGCCTCAAGATGTAATCGGCACGTTGACCGACAGCCAATTTTGGTAACACTCGAACTTTGTAGCCGAGTGCTGGATATATGTTCATGAGGCGCTCATATTCGGCAATTGCACTCTCTAAACCGTGACGTCGCTCTGGGTCGGCGTGGTATATTTCATGCCAAGGAGGAGCCATAAACACCTCCTCGTGATAGCGGTTCGCGGCGATCAGATCGCTCGAAATTGCCTCTCCTGTCGCGTGGTGCAAGGCTGCGACAGCATCGACGAGTCCGCGATCAAAGAAGGTCAAGCGAGAGCGCTTTTGAGCATCGACCAAGTCTTGAAGAGCCATTCTGATTGCACTGTGAGCGAAAGCAGCCATGTTGACCCATGGCAAAGCTTCGCCAGCACTTTCAAGTTGCTGCTTGACGATGCGACGCCCAGGATCCTCCGCAACGGCAAAACCCCGTTTAGCAAGTTCTGCAAGGAGGGTTGATTTGCCGTCGCCTGAACAGCCAGAAAGAATTACAAATTTGCTCATTGAGTCTTGAGCCCGAGGCTCTAAGCCTTGCCCAGATGCTTCGGCCAGAATTCCTGATGTACTTCGGCGGCTTCGTCTTCGAGGTTCGGGCCAACCACAGTGACGATGCGCGCACCGGTTTGTAACACCGCCCGGCTCGGCACGTTCAACCCGATCCCAGCGATCTCGCCAAGCCGCGCCTCGGAGCACGCAAACACCATACGCCCGATGCCCGACCAGTAAATCGCCCCGGAGCACATCGCGCACGGCTCCGTGCTGGTGTAGAGCGTGCAGTCAGCGAGAAAAGCAGTGTCGTAGTGCTGCGCCGCCAGTTTAACCAGGTTCATCTCGGCGTGGTTCGTCATATCGTGGCCAGTGAAGACGCTGTTTTCTGCGCGCAGGATTACTTCGCCGTCCTTCACCAGCACCGAGCCAAACGGTTCGTCGCCGTGTTCCATCGCGGATTTCGAGAGCGCAATCGCCTCGCGTAAAAACGGCTCGTGGTTTTCCATCAGAGTCTCCCCAAAAACTAGAGCGGGAAGATTTTGTTTTGAATCGAACGGATTTCCAAGGGGCTGCAAATCAGATTGAAGATGCTGGCTGGGGTAGGAGGCCGGCGGAAAGTCGACATAGCCACCCTCCTCGTCGGGTGCATTCCACGTAACACATTGCTGGAAGGTTGTTAATCCTGGTGAGCCGCTTCTGGTAGTTTCAAGCCATTTGCCTTCCGCAGCCGAAAGGCGGAGAGGCCGCAGCTCAAGCAAAATCTTCCGACGTCAGCGTCACAACCCGCCGGGTCGAGCCTGATAGTCTTGCACCCATACCTCCTTTCAAGCCTGTCGCATACGATGATACTTGACACTGCAGTTCCAGATGACAGGTTATCAGGAGGCCGGGGGACCTCTGAATGTTTGATATCGGAACCGATTATCGTTTTGTAATGATCGAGGGAACATCCGAGGGCTGGGGCGAGCTGACCTTCACCGAGAAAGTGATCGACATCGACGGACCTCTCCTGAAGCTCGAGTCGGGACGGATCATCAATTCGCATTCGTCCCTATTCGTCACCGCCACTGCCGTGACCATGCTTGCCTCAGCATCGTCCATGCAGGAACATCGGACGTAGTAGACTGAGCAGGAATATCCCTCTGGGAGAATTGGTGAGGTCATCGCTCGAAGGAACGGTGGGTAAAGTGCTGGGCCGTCGCGACGCCTTGCTTGTCTGCCTATGGCCCATGAGGAGTCGTAATTGGAGATAAAGGTCGACCCGTTCCCGTCCATTCTCGATCTAAGTCCCCTCTGGGTAGCAGCCTGGGGAAATGAACTGCCGCGTCGCTTCGCAGACGTGCTATCTCGCAGCCTTGGCCATGTGGGAGCTTATGAAGGGCGAAGAATTGTTGGGTTCGTTAATGTGGCGTGGGACGGAGGCGTTCACGCCTTTATCCTGGACACCTGCGTTCATCCGGATTTCCATCGACAAGGGATAGCCACCCGGCTCATACGGGAGGCCGAGAGCCTGGCGCGGCAGCGCGGCGCTCACTGGCTGCACGTCGATTTCGAACCACACCTTGAGGAATTCTATCGAGGCTGCGGCTTCAGGCCGACAACGGCGGGCCTGATCAAGCTTAAATAGAGCTAAGATTATCGGTCAGGTTTAAACTGCAAAGG
>NZ_JAIQXS010000027.1:0-62821 GCF_020166565.1 Rhizobium sp. 3T7 | reverse complement strand
AACATCATGGACACCGCGATGCTGATTGGATCCCGCTTCGAAGCGGGCACGGAGACGGAAGAGCACATCCTGAACCCGAAGACGGGCGAGACGGTGCTTGACCTACCGGAAGCCTCGCTTGGCCAGATCGACGCCGCCGTCGATGCCGCGGAAAGCGCCTTCAGGAGCTGGTCGCAGACGACACCCGCTGAACGCTCGGGCTACCTTCTGAGGATCGCAGATGCGATCGAGAAGGACGCGCAGGGGTTTGCCGCACTCGAAGCGCTCAACTGCGGCAAGCCGATCAACGCCGTGCTGAACGATGAAATACCTGCGATCGTCGATTGTTACCGCTTCTTCGCCGGTGCCGTCCGCAACCTGCACGGCCCGGTCGCCGGCGAGTATCTGCCGGGCCATACCTCGATGATCCGCCGCGATCCGGTCGGCATCGTTGGTTCGATTGCACCGTGGAACTACCCGCTGATGATGATGGCCTGGAAGCTGGCGCCCGCGATCGCCGGTGGCAACACCGTCGTCTTCAAGCCCTCCGAGCAGACGCCGCTGACCGCGCTGAAGATGGCCAAGCTGCTTGCCGATATCCTGCCCAAAGGCGTGGTCAACGTCATCCTCGGCCGCGGCGAGAGCGTCGGCAATGCCCTGATCAACCATCCGAAGATCGGCATGGTGTCGATCACAGGCGATGTTGCCACCGGCAAGAAGGTGCTGCAGGCAGCCGCCAAGACCGTCAAGCGCACGCATCTGGAGCTCGGCGGCAAGGCGCCGGTCATCGTCTTCGACGACGCCGATATCGACGCCGTCGTCTCAGGCATTCGCACGTTTGGCTACTACAATGCCGGCCAGGATTGCACCGCCGCCTGCCGCATTTATGCCGACGCCAAGGTCTACGACAGGTTCGTCGCCGACCTCTCCTCAGCCGTCTCCTCGATCAGGTTCAACCAGGCCGACGATACCGAAAACGAGATCGGCCCGCTGATCTCCAAGCGCCAGCGCGACCGCGTCGAGAGCTTCGTCACACGCGCTGCCGAACACAAGCACATGGAAATCACGACCGGCGGCAAGACCTCGGGCGAGAAGGGCTTCTTCTTCGCGCCAACCGTCATCGCCGGCGCCACGCAGGACGACGAAATCGTTCGACGCGAGGTGTTTGGCCCCGTCGTCTCGGTCACCCGCTTCACTGATGTCGAGGATGCCGTCACCTGGGCAAACGACAGCGATTATGGTCTCGCCTCCTCGGTCTGGACCAAGGACATCAGCCGCGGCATGAAAACGGCCGCACGACTGCAATATGGCTGCACCTGGATCAACACCCACTTCATGCTGGTCAACGAGATGCCGCATGGCGGCTTGAAGCAGTCCGGCTACGGCAAGGACATGTCGGTCTACGCGCTGGAGGACTACACTGCCGTCCGCCATGTGATGATCAATCACGGCTGAGCGGGAGCTGCCTCGCGCCGCCGGCTCAACACGCGGCGGCGTCCTTTCGACTTTTGCCACACCTCGCCTTAAGCGATGTGGAACAATTTTCCTCGCACTTCGTAATCTAAGCGATGAGCAGAGAGGAAAATTCCAATGCTTAAATGGGCCCTTATATTCTTCGTTGTTTCGCTGATCGCCGGTTTCTTCGGCTTCTCCGGCATATCGGCCGCAACGGCCACGATTGCCCGCGTTCTCTTCGGCATTGCGCTGGTTATCTTCCTGATCTTCCTCGTCCTGGCGCTGATCGCCGGCAATGCGGTGCTTTAGCCCGCGCGTTGTGCGGAAAAGAGAGGCACCGAATCCTTGAAGCCTTTCAGGGACACCGCGCCAAGGCCCTGGAAGGCAAGCCCGCGCACCGATGCTTCAGCCGCAGCACGCGTATTGAAGCACACAAGCGTCTGCGAAGGCCCCGCAAGGGCCGAAACGCGCGCTGCAAGGTTGACTGTCCGCCCGAAGATATCGCCGTCGCGCGGCACCACCTGTCCCGTCGCGACACCAACCCGCACCGGAGGCAACTCATCCGACGGCTTTGCTCCACCAGCAAGAGCGATGCTTCCACGGCCGAGGCCGCATCCGGAAACAGCATCATCACGCCATCCCCCAGTGGCTTAATGATGCGCCCGTCGAAGCTGCGTGAAAGGCGTTGTGCGATCGCCTCGAACCGTGCGGCCTTTTCGGCGGCCGGCACATCGCCGATCTCCTGCGTCAGCCCGGTGAAGCCGGAGAGATCGGCGAAGGCGACAGCAGGCAGGCTCGCCTCGTCACCGGATTCCAATCCGTGCTCGCGCAGAGCGTCCTGCAGCCTTCCGACAATATTGTCGAAAACCGCTTCTTCCAGCATCCGTCGCTGCAGCAGGAAGAGTATCCGGAAACCGATCCGCTGCAGCGCCAGCCGCTTGGCGGCAGAGATCTCCAGAAGCTTGTGGTAGCCCAGGCCGGCATTCAGCATGGGCTCCTCGACCTCGCCGCGGAACAGGTCGCGCATCGTGTCGACGCAGCGGCGAACCGAATGACCGAAGACGCGCAACACCCGTTCCATCCCGGCGGCCGAAGCGCCGAGCTGCGTGCACTCCGCCACAAGCTGGATGAACTCCACGTCGTCTTCGCGAAGCAGCTGCTCCGACTGCAGAAGCGGCAGGCTGGCATTCGCCCTCAGAGCGTTCAGCATGTCGAGGTTGAGTTGTCCCATCGTCACCTCGACCGAGACCGCCGCCTCGCTCATCGTCACCGGCTCGAATATCAACTGGCTGGCAAACTCGAACGAAAATAACTGCCGCTTCAATCCCTCGGCAAGCACATCGAGGCCGACGCCAGCGTCCCGCAGCGCGAGGATCAGCCGAAGCCGGCTGACGTCGCTCGGCGCATAGCCGGTGACTCCAGGCGTGATGATCTGCAGGTCCTCGAGATCGCTGAGGCTGGCATCGTCGCAGCCGGCAAGCACCAACAATCTCTCACGCGGCAACGCTTCCATGACAGCAACCTCTGGCGACAGAGATTGCTTCATACATCAGATTGACGCGCCCCTCCACGCAGCCAAATGGGCTAGAGGAGGCTCGCCCCGACATTGATGGCAAGCGCCAGGATCGTCGTGTTAAAAAGGAACGACAGGATGGAATGCAGCAGCGTCAGCTTGCGCATGGTCACCGATGTTGTCACGACGTCGGCCGTCTGCGAGGCGACGCCGATAGTGAAGGAGTAATAGAGGAAGTCCCAATAGACCGGCTCGTCATTGCCTTCCGGAAACTTCAGCCCTTCCCCCTTATCCTCCCCGCCATAGAAGCGATGTGCGTAGTGTACAGTGAACAAGGTATGCAGGAATGCCCAGGAGATCAGAATCGTGGCGATTGCACCAAGCGCTCGTACGAGTGCTTCGCCTGCCTCGGCCTCCTTGGCTGTATGAAGCTCCAGGGCGATGCCGGCGATGCTGGCGAGCGCCGCCAGGATCGAGAGGGCCAGCAGGAAGACGTCTGAAAAGTCGAGATCCTCTGCCCGCTTGCGGATGCTGGCAACGCTCGCACGCAACATCCGGCGCCAGGTGAGCGCCGTAAACACGATGGCGCTCACGTTCCAGCCGAAAATCAGGTTCTGCGGGTTGACCTGGCGACTGGTGAGCAGCAAGAACGTCACCAGCCCGGCCGCCACGGCGACGACGAACACCATGTGCTTGCGCACTTGCCCCATGAACCGACTTTCCCGGTCCCCCGCACCTTCCGCCATCACTGTCCTACCGCTGCAAGATCGCCCCTTGATATCAGCTTGATGGCAGCGGGAGCAATATGATCTCAGCCGGTCCAGCCACCGTCGACGACATGGATCTGACCTGTCGTGAAGCCGGATTCGTCACCAGCGAGATAGGTCACGAGCGCAGCAATTTCCTCTGGGGTTGCAATGCGTCCCATCGGTTGGCGGGCGATGAAATCCTTCAGCGCCTTTTCGTAGTCGCCAGTGGCGCGCAGGCGATCGTGCAGAGAGGGGCTGTCCACCGTGCCGGGGCAGATCGCGTTGGCGCGGATGCCCTTGGCGACAAAGTCAGAGGCAATCGACTTGGTAAGACCGATCACGGCTGCCTTCGATGCACTATAGGCGAAACGATTGGGAACGCCCTTCACGCTGGAAGCAACCGAGGCCATGTTGACGATGGACCCCTTGCCCTTCTCCAGCATGCCGGGAAGGAAAGTACGGCAGGTCGTATACATCGCCTTGGCGTTCAGGTTGAAGGAGAAGTCCCAGTCCTTCTCGTCGCATTCGAGGATCGAGCCCGCATGAACGAAGCCGGCGCAATTGAAGAGAACGTCGATCGGGCCGATCTCGGCTGCGAGGGCGCGGACGGCATCACCATCGAGCGCGTTGAGAACGTGCTTCTCAGCGCCTTCCAGCGTGGAAAGCGTCTTTTCGTTGATATCGGTCGCATAGACATGCGCGCCAAGCGAAAGGAAGCGCTCAGCGCTCGCTCGACCGATACCCTGCCCTGCCGCCGTGATGACGACCTTCTTGCCTTCCAGACCGTGGCTCATACATCCTCCCAAATTCCTGCGCTTGCGGCGCGTTCATTCATATGCAAACAATATATTCAAATTGGCGTCAACCTGTATAAGCACGCTTCGCTCGCCGCAGAAACCCTAGTCGATCTCGTGGCGACGGGCATGGGAAATCTGACCATCAAGGTATCACCGCGCGGATACCGCAGTTCGGCGCAGACAACATGGCATGGATGGGAGGAACCGCATGCTCTTCGATACACACCTGCACATCGTTGATCGGCAGGCGCTCGACTATCCCTGGCTCTCCGGCGCGGGTGACCTCAACCGGGATAATCTCTATGAAGACTACGCGCGTGATGCGATGCGCTGCGGAATTTCCAATGTCCTGCATATGGAAGTCGACGTAGCACCCGCGCGCATCGATGACGAAACCAATTATGTCAGGCAGGTCAGTCGCCGCCCGGGCAGCCTCGTGCGCGGCGTCATCGCCGCCTGCAGGCCGGAGGAGCATGGATTCGCGGCTTATCTCGAACGGTCACTTGCCGATCCCTTCGTCAAGGGGTTCCGCCGCGTCCTGCATGTGGCTCCCGACGACACGGCCGCACGGCCACTATTTCGCGAAAACATCAGCCGGCTATCCGCCACCCGCATGACGTTCGACCTCTGTGTCTTCCCGCATCAATTCGAAACCGTCCTCGCGCTTGTCGATCATTGCCCGGATGTTCGCTTCATTCTCGACCATTGCGCCAATCCGCCGATCAAGAGCGGCATGAGCGACGTCTGGCGCAAAGGCATCACGGAATTCTCGCGCCGCTCGAACGTCACCGCGAAGATCTCGGGCGTCATCGCCTATGGCGATCTCGAAAACTGGTCGGTCGACAGCCTGCGTCCCTATGTCGAGCACGCGATCGAAAGCTTCGGCTGGGATCGCGTCGTCTGGGGCAGCGACTGGCCGGTCTGCACGCTGGGGGGCGGGTTGACACCCTGGGTCGCAGCCACCCATGCTCTGACTGGAGGCTGCAGCCCTGAGGAACGCGACAAGCTCTATCAGGCCAACGCCATGCGCATCTGGTCGATGTGAAACGAAAAAGGGCGGTGCCGATGGCGCCGCCCTTTTCTCAATCCAACGCTCGAAAGCCTCAAGCGGCCGCGAGCTGCAGTTCCTTCTGGACCATACCGCGCAGCGTGCCGAGGTCCTTGGCGAAAGCGCGGATGCCTTCGGCGAGCTTTTCGGTCGCCATCGCGTCTTCGTTCATCATCCAGCGGAAGGTCTTTTCATCGATCGTGATCTTCGGGGCAGGCTTCGTCACATCGGGGGACAGCTTGCGCTCGAGTTTGCCTTGGTCGTTGGAGAGCTCGTCGAGCAGGTTCGGCGCGATCGTCAGGCGATCGCAACCGGCCAGCGCCTCGATTTCACCAGCGCTGCGGAACGACGCGCCCATGACGATCGTCTTGATGTCGTTGGCCTTGTAATAGTTGTAGATGTCGCGGACGGAGAGGACACCCGGATCTTCCTCAGGCGTGAATTCCTTGCCCGTCGACTTCTTGTACCAGTCGAGAATGCGGCCGACGAAGGGCGAGATCAGAAACACTTTGGCGTCGGCGCAAGCAACCGCCTGGGCCTTCGAGAAGAGAAGCGTCAGGTTGCAGTCGATGCCTTCCTTCTGCAGGATTTCTGCCGCACGGATACCTTCCCAGGTGGAAGCCAGCTTGATGAGGATGCGGTCGCGCTCGATGCCGCGTTGCTTGTAGGCAGCGATGATGGAACGTGCCTTGGCAAGCGACGCTCCGGTATCGAAAGAGAGGTCCGCATCGACTTCGGTCGACACACGGCCCGGAACGAGCTTCACAAGGGCGGCACCGACAGAAATCGCCAGACGATCGGCAACGGCCGCCGAAACGGCCTCTGGATTGCCGCCCTGCTTCTTGCCCCAGGCTACGGCTTCCTTGACCGTGTCTGCGAACATCGGCGTGCCGAGTGCCTTCAGCACGATGCTTGGGTTCGTGGTGCAATCGACCGGCTTCAGACGGGCAACAGCCTCGATGTCACCGGTATCGGCAACGACCGTGGTAATCTCGCGGAGTTGGTCAAGCTTGGATGTCATGGTCACTGGTCCTTTTGACTTGAGCTATGAGCCGGCACGTATTCAACCGGCGAAATCATCTACGAACAGGCGATCGTCTTTCTCAAACGACCTGCAAACCTGAGGGACGGTCGATCGCACCTCCTCGCACGCCCGGGGCACCTTCTTTGCGGTGACTATCGCTATTCCTGACTAGATATGTCAAGGACATTTGTGCATTTCAATTGACATAAGTGTCACACCCGTCATTATCGGGCGGAACAACGAACCTGTCCTGGCTTGATGGTAGATCTAGGGCGCAATTCGCTCCGGAGGAGATGTGGTCAAGCTCAAACGCGGCACGCACACGGCTTATTCTGAGGCATCCTCTCTCAGGCTGCGTGCCGCCTGGCTCTATTACAACCAGGGCCTGACGCAGAAGGATGTCGCAGAACAGCTCGGCATCAGCCGCACGACTGTTATTCGCCTGCTCGACGAGGCGATGAAGCGGAGCGAAGTGCAGATCTGGATCAACGACTCGATCGGTGACTGTGTCGAACTGTCGGTCAAGCTCGAGCGCGCTTACGGCCTCGACGAGGCGATCGTCGTGCCGGCTCCGGCCCACCCCGACGCCAACTCGCTTGCCAAAAGCGTCGGGCTTGCGCTTGGACAGTTTCTCTCCGAAGCCATTCCCGACGATTATACCATCGGCGTCGGCTGGGGCCGCACCATGACCGCCTCGCTCTCCAGTTTCCGGCCGCCTCGACGCGACAATTGCAAGGTCGTCTCTCTGCTCGGCGGCGTCGTCGCCGTCCACCAGACGAACCCCATCGACTACACCTGGCGGCTCGCGAGCCAGCTCGGCGCGGAGTGCTACATGTTCCTCGCTCCGCTGCTGGTGGATTCGACCGAGACGAAGCAAAACCTTGTCGAGAAATGCGGGCTGGACACGATCTATCGGCTGGCGGAAACACTGGATCTTGCGATCGTCAGCTGCGGCGATATCGGCCCGCACTCAACCTCTCTGTCGGAGGGATGGATCTCGAAAGCCGAACTGGAACAGCTAATCGACGCCGGCTGCGTCTGCGACACCATGTTCAACTTCCTCGACAAGGACGGTAACACGGTCGATCACTCGATCAACAGTCGCGTCATGTCAGTGGACCTTGATACCTTGAAGAAGGCCAAACATATCGTGCTGTCATCGGGCGGCGCGCATCGGGCCGTGGCAATCCGGGCCACCATCAAGCGGATCGGCTGCAACACACTGATCACCGACGAAAGCGCCGCCAAGGCTCTGCTCGAACTGGCGGAGACCGCCTAACGGCTTGCCGACACCCGGTTATCGTCACCGCAGCTGGCACAGGCGCGTCAATTGCGATTGTGCCCAGTTACGCCCGAAATCCTGGGTATCCGGCAATCCTGATAACAGGCTTCCGATCTCACCATCGATTTCAATGTGGGTGTCCATGATCCTGCACGCCCTCACATCGAGGGAGACAGTGGCCACAACCTTGCCCTCCACCGGCTCCATCTGAAAGAGCGCGTCATCGCCGGTCTCGCAGGTCAAAAGCGCTGTTGCCTTAATGGATGCGAGACTGTCTCCCGTCGAACAGACATCTGCGGACACAACCTTGAAACTGCTGGTTCGATTGGGCCCTACGGGAAGTTGCTCGCACAACTGGGCGGTCGATATCGCTCGCGCGACATCCGGCCATTGCGGGCTACTCATCGCCGATTTGCAGCTGGCCCAGGCCGGGACCAACGACATCGCGAGCAGGCCAACGGCAATGCCGACGACCTTGCACGGCTTTTCTCCAGGGTTCATTTCCGCCTCCTCGAGTCCCAGCCACGAAATCAAACCGACGATTCCTGAGTTTTTGATGGCAGGACTCTCGAGGGAGGAAGTGTATCCACAGATTGGATAGAGGCGTCGCCCTGTTTACGCGTGCGCCGCTTCCCAGCCGAGGATCGCACGCTTGCGGGTAAGACCCCAGTGATAACCGGTCAGGGCGCCACCCTTGCCGACCGCCCGATGGCAGGGGACAACGAACGAAATCGGATTCGCACCGACCGCCGCGCCGACGGCGCGCATCGCTTTTGGCCGCCCGATATCGTTGGCGATGTCACTGTAGGTCACGGCCTTGCCGAAGGGGATCTTCAACAAGCTTTCCCATACCTGCACCTGGAAATCAGTGCCGATCAGCACGACGCGCAGCGGTTGGTCCGACGTCCAGCGGCCTGGCTCGAATATCCGCTCGGCATAGGGCGCTGTCGCTTCGGTATCCTGGACATAGCTCGCATTCGGCCAGCGGCATGTCATATCGTCAAGACAAGCCGCCTCGTCGCCGTGATTGCTGAAGGCAAGCCCCGCGAGGCCGCGGTCGGTAGCCATCACAAGTGCAACGCCGAATGGCGAAGGATGGAAGCCGTAGCGGATTGTCAGCCCGCCGCCCTTGGCCTTCCATTCGCCCGGCGACATCGCCTCATGCGTCACGAAAAGATCGTGCAAGCGGCTGGGGCCGGAGAGCCCGACCTCGATCGAGGTCTCCAGCAATGGCATCGCTTCCTCGCGGAGAAGCCGCTTTGCGTGATCGAGCGTGACGGCCTGCAGGAATGCCTTCGGAGACAGACCCGCCCACCGCGTGAATGTCTTCTGCAGTTGCGTCGGCGATTGGCCGAGCCGTGCCGCGATCGTTTCGAGAGACGGCTGATCGCGATAGTCCTCGGTGATGAGTTCGATCACCTGGCGCACGGTTTCGTAATCAGAGCCATCGGGCGTGATGTCGTTGTTCAGCTTGGCTACCATGTTCATGATCTTTCTCCTTGTACCAAGGAGATAGTCAAGGGAGCGATCACAAGCCACCCGATTCTTGCGGGCCGGTCAGATCCGCTGTTTGACGGTGGCAAGCGCCCGTTTGAAGGCCAGGGCGAAGCTCTCACGGTCATCCGGATTGAGGAAGGAACCGATATCCGTGCCCCTTCCCTCGCCTGAGATATACATGGAAAGGATGCCGATTTCCTGATGCCGGCGGACGAAGAAGCGGGTCCAGAATGGATTGAAGTGGTGCTCGACCATCCGACCGGAGGGCGCGAACTTGCGCACCGAAATATCACTACGCGACACCGTCACTTCCTCCCGCACCCGGCCGGAACGGTAGTTCAGCCAGAAGGCGCCGTAGAGCAGCAGAAAATCCAGCCCGAAGAAGAAGCCGATCGGCCAGGCGCCTGTTGCCACGAAGAACATGCCGTACATCGAGCACACCGCGCCGCTCAGAAGCAGCAACACCTTGAAACCCTTGCGGCCGAGCGACCGGTACGGAAAAAGCTCGGCGGCAAAAACAGGTTCTTCGTTGGCTTGATCGGCGTTGCTTTCCATCATGGCTGCCAAGTATAGATTTTCCATGTCAACTCCGAAACTCAAATCCGCCGCCACATCGCCGCACAACTCAAAAGTGATCGTTCGCCGCAAGAAGCCGGCAACAGCCCGCTCTGTCTATTCCGAAGCCGAACGCGAGGAGATGTTCCGCCGCTTCTCCATCCAACGCCCGGAGCCAAAGGGCGAACTAGAGCACACGAACCCGTTCACGCTTGTCGTCGCCGTCGCCCTCTCCGCCCAGGCGACGGACACAGGCGTCAACAAGGCTACGCGGGCACTCTTCAAGATCGCCGACACGCCCGAGAAAATGCTGGCGCTTGGTGAAGAGCGGGTACGCGACTACATCAAGACGATCGGCCTCTATCGAAACAAGGCAAGGAACGTCATCGCTCTCTCGCGAATGCTGGTCGATAAGTTCGGTGGCGTCGTGCCGCAGACACGCGACGAGCTGGTGACGCTGCCCGGTGTCGGCCGCAAGACCGCCAACGTGGTGCTATCCATGGCCTTCGGCCAGGCGACGATGGCGGTGGATACGCATATTTTCCGTATCGCCAACCGCATCAAGCTGGCCCCGGGCAAAACGCCCGACGACGTCGAGGAACGGCTGATGAAGGTGGTGCCAAGGCACTACCTCTATCATGCCCACCATTGGCTGATCCTGCATGGTCGCTACACCTGCAAGGCGCGCAAGCCGGAATGCGAGCGCTGCGTCATTGCCGACATCTGCAAGTCGCCCGAGAAGACCTGCGACGTGCCGGCGCCACTGGTCGAACTACCGCGCCAAGTGATTGGAGAGGCCATCGAGTAAGCCTGGAGGCGCAGACTTCGGCATGCTCCGCCTGCCCCTTAGCTGCGAAGTCCCGGATCCTCACGGGAAATCAGCTTGTGTAGATGCACCATCAATCCTGCGGCGAAGAGCGGCGTCAGCAGATTGACGATCGGGATGGCAAGGAAGGCGGCAATGACAAGCCCCGCGAGGAAGACTGTCGCCGCATGCTTGGCGCGGAACGCTCTTGCCTGCTGCGGCGAACGGAACCGCATCGCGGCAAACTCGAAGAATTCGCGGCCGAGCAGGTAGCCGTTGACCAGGAAGAAGGCGATCAGGTTGATGCCCGGCACGAAGAGCAGGAAGAGCGCGACGACATTACCAAGGATGACGACACCGACAAACTTGACAGAGCTTGCGAGCGCCGGACCGAGCGGCATCGCTGTGCCGGGCGGATCCGAGGGATAGTCCCGCTTTTCTACCACCTCCGCCACATCGTCGAGAAACAGACCGGCAATCAGCGCCGTCACCGGTGACAGCAACAGCGCCAACCCAAGCGCAAGTCCGATGCCGGCAGCGATCGCAACCACGAAGCCGAGCCACCCCGCCCAATCCGGCACGGCAGGAAAAAAGTTGGCAATCCACGGGAAGACAAACGATATAAAAGCACTGCGCAGCGCCAGCCAGAGCCCGGCAAGCACCAGAAGAGTGAGCCCTAGCACCTTCCAGAAGACTGAGCGTGTCTCCGCCGCAAGAAGATTGATGACGGATAGGCGAGCGGCCTGAAAGATCATTCTGAGGTCTCCGGTTGCAATAACCATGTAGGAATCTGAACTTTGAACGGCAAGGCTGAAATAAACCCGACCAATCGACCCAAAACTTGTCGGGAAACCTATGTTAATATATAGTAATTTATCAACTAAGATTGTTTAATCCTGAGACGCAGCTTCCGGAATAGTTGCAAACGACAAGGGTTGCCCTGCATATCCGAGAAATGCTTCCGGGAAGATCAGGACGGCTGACGTGGAAGATTTTGTCCAGAAACTCCGCCAATATGCCAAGTCCGGCACCCCGGCCGAACGACGAATCGCGAAATATTTTTCTGAACATCTGAACGACCTCCCCTTTGAAACCGCCGCTTCCGTTGCCGACCGGCTGGACTTGAGTCCCATGACGGTGGGCCGTTTTCTTCGCGCGCTCGGCTATCAGGGACTGGATAGCGTCAAAATCCATATCCGCGAGACCAGCACCATTTCGCCCACGCAGTTGCAGGCATCGTTCACACAACTGCAGACCGACGCCTCCGCCGGCAAGCCGCTGGCCGTCCTCGTTTCCGAGCAAATTCAGGCGCTGCACCATATCTACCACTTGACGGGCCAGCCGCAGTGGAGCGAGGCCGTGTCCACGATCGCTGCCGCGCGGGAGATCTTCGTCGCCACGCATGCGCGATTATCCGGCTTTGCGTCCCACTTTGCCCAGCGATTGACGCACGCCCGAGATGGCGTTCGTGCGCTTGACGGAACGGGCAGCCGTTTCGCCGAGCTTTTCGCACGGCTGGACGGCAAGGACGCCTTGCTGATCGTGATCGACAGCCGCCGCTTCGGTAAAGCCCGGTTGCTGGCCCGGACGGCACGGCGCTACGGATACAAGGTCATCTTGATTACCGCACAGGGCGCCAACTGGATTCCGGATCAGGCCAATCTCGTGCTCGCTCTCCCGCCTGCCCGATCTGAGGACGACGACAACCTGCCGCCGCTGATGGGCCTGCTCGACTGTCTGTCGGAAGCCGTCATTGCCGCAGCCGGCGAAGAAGCGAGCGCCCGCACCCGCCGCATGGCCGAATTCGGCAGCGTGCTCGGAGAGAGCGGAAACCGCTAGAACCTTTCAGGGGTTAAATTGAAGCGTTTTGCCGGAGCAGGTTTACGTCAGGGCAGCGGCGATCGGCGAAGGCCGCCTGATCGACCGGCCGACTTCGTTTGAGCCAACGAAACGCGTCAATTTGACCTGAAAGGCTTCAGGCGCCTACTCCATCGCCTCCAGTTCGGCGCGGTGGCGGTACATGGCGAGCAATCTGCGATAGTCGCGGTCGTAAAGGGCCTGTTTGGCCGCATCCGGCAGCTGCTCTTCGCCGCCCGGATACATGGCCGACCCTGCTTCCGCAAGATCGCCATAGAGACCGCACGCGACGGAAGCGGCCATCGCCGTGCCCAGCAGCACCGCCTCATTCATCTTCGGCACCACGACCTTGCAGCCGGTTGCATCCGAATAGAGCTCCATCAGCACGGGGTTCTTCACATGGCCGCCCGCGACATGCAAGGTGTCTGGCACATAGCCATACTCCTTCATCCGCTCGAGGATGTGGCGGATCCCCAGCGCGATCGCCACGGCGGTGCGCCAATAGAGCGCGCAGAGCCCGTCGAACGAGGTGTCGAGCGTCAGGCCGCTGATACCGCCGACGGCATGCGGGTCGGCAAGCGGCGAGCGGTTGCCGTGAAAATCGGGCAGGACGAAGATGCGGGCGCCGAATTCGTCCCCTTCCTCGGCGCGAAGCTGCGCAATGCGGAGGACGATCTTCTGGTGCAGCGCCGCAGTCGGTTCGCCGCCGGCCGCGTGCATCCGCACGATATGATCGAGCAACGCGCCCGTTGCCGATTGCCCCGCCTCGACCAGCCAGGATTCCGGAAAGACAACTTCGTAGTACGGGCCCCACATGCCGTGACTCGGCTTGCGCTCGCGCGAGAAGGACACAATGCAGCTCGACGTGCCGGCAATGAGCGCCAGTTGGCGTTCCAGCCGGTGGACATCCTGCGCTTCGCCGCCAAGCGTGCCCAGCGCCCCGGCATAGGCATCGATCATGCCTGCGGAGACATGGCACGCCGTCGTCAATCCAAGCGCCGAGGCGGCTTCCTGCGTCAACGTTCCGACGCTCTTGCCGACCGGCACTGTTTCCTCCGGCAGCCGCCCGCGTTCCAATAGGTCACCAAGCCCGATCTGCTCGAGGAAGTCCTTCTGCCATCCCTTGTCCAGATGTGCGAGATAGTTCCACTTGGCCGTCAGCGTGCAGCGTGACCGCATAAGTGCGCCGGTCGCCTTCCAGGTCATGAAATCGGCGAGGTCGAACAGATAGCCGGTGTTCATCCAGGTGCCAGGCAGCTTCTTCTTCAACCACATCAGCTTCGGCATTTCCATTTCCGGCGACATGAAATGCCCGGAATGCTCCAGCACCGGATGCCCCGTCGCCGTGCAGAAATCGGCTTCCTTCAGCGCCCGGTGGTCGAGCCAGACGATCGTGTCGAAGCGTCGTTCGCCACCTGTCGAAACGCTGATCTGACCACCGTCGACATCGCGCACGACGAGCGAACAGGTGGCGTCGAAGCCGATCGCGCCCACCGATGCAGGTGCCGCACCCGATTGCTCCATCGCCTTGCGCACCGCAATGCAGACCGCCGACCAGATGTCTTCGGAATCGTGTTCGGCGTGGTTCTCACGCGGCCTGTTCATGATGATCGGGTGTTCGGCCTTGCCCAGCAACGCGCCGCGAGCGTCGAAGACGCCGGCGCGCGCACTGCCCGTGCCGATATCGACCGCAACCACATGCTGAGGCATTAAAGGTGCATCCCGTCCTGCTTATGTTTGCGGACAAGGTGGATCAAATCCGGCATCGCGTCAAACACGGCTTCGGGAGAAAGCCGGTCAAGTTCAGCGCGATAGCCAGAAAAATTGGCGTGCGATCCGCCCGTAAAGGCAAACACCCTCATGCCTGCCGCCTTCGCCGCTTCGATGCCAGCGGGGCTGTCTTCGACGACGACGCAATTCGCAGGATCGACGTTCATTTCCCGCGCCGCATGCAGGAAGAGGTCGGGCGCCGGCTTGCCGTGCTTGACCATCGTTGCGCTGAAGATATCAGGAAGACGGTCGATCAAACCGGTGACCGTCAGCGACAGGCGGATGCGCTCGACCTGGCTGGAAGAGGCGACGCAACAGGGAACGCCGAGCCGATCGATCGTTTCGGCAACCCCATCCATCGGCTTCAACTCCTTGCGAAACCGCGCGTAGAGATCGGTGCGAATCTGCTCGAGAAATTCCTGGCCCGGATGGACGTTGTATTCAGTCTTCATCGTCTCGATCACCGTTGCGAGACTTCGTCCAAGAAAACGACCGTAGACCTCTTCCTCGGTGATCGGGACGTTAAGATCGTTCATCGCCTTGACGAGGACACCCACCGAGATCGGCTCGCTGTCGACAAGAACGCCGTCGCAATCGAAAATGACCAGCCGTGTTTCAGCCTCAGCCATGGCAGACCCAATCGCAGTTGGTGCAGGAAATTTCCATCCACCGGACGGGCGGAGGCGGCGGCAGGAATGCCGCCACAGATCCTTACACAGCAAGTTTGTTGTCGAGATAAAGCTGCAGGGTTTCACGCGTGCCCTTTTCCCACAGGGTTTTCAATGCGTGGGCAAAGCGCTTGCAGAACAGCTCGGATTTCGACACCTCGCCGAAGATGTCGTCGAAGGCGAGGAACGCCGTCGCGTCATTCTTGGCCTTCAAAGCTGCAGCATGCAGCCGGTCGGCGCTCGCGTCGTTGAAGGCGATGTCCTTGCCGCTGTCCGTCTTTCCCGCGAAGTAGCGGCACCACAGTGCCGAAACCAGCGCCAGGCCGACGACATCCCTGCCCTGGTTCAGATTGTCGAGCGTCGACGGCAGAATGAACTTCGGCTGCCGGTTCGATCCGTCCTGCGCCAGACGCGGGATCGTATCGGCAATTTTCGGATTGAGCAGTCGGTGCTCGATCAGCGCGAAGTAGTCCGTCAGCGAAGTATTGGGGACCGGCGGAACGATCGGAATGATCTCTTCTTTTTCCAGCTTGGCGAGGAAGGCCCGGATCAGTGGATCTTCCATCGAATCGTGCACGAAATGGATGTCCATCAGCGCTGCCGGATAGGCAATCGCGGCGTGTCCACCGTTCAGAATCCGGATCTTCATGTGCTCGTAGGGCGTCACATCCGGCACGAACGTCACACCCACCTTCTCCAGCGCTGGACGCCCTGCGGTGAACTTGTCTTCCAGCACCCACTGCTTGAACTCTTCGCAATAGACGGGCCAGTTGTCCTCGATGCCGAAGGCATCCTTTAAAAGATCGATTTCCCGCTGCCCCGTTGCCGGCGTAATGCGGTCCACCATGGCGTTCGGGAAGGCGACGTTCGCCTTGATCCAGTCGGCGAAGGCGGGATCTGAAAGCACTGCTGTGCCGACAACGGCGTTCGAGGTGACGACGCCGTTATGCGGAATGTTGTCGCAGGACATGACGGTGAAAGGCACGATGCCCTTCTCTTGGCGCGCCTTGAGCCCGGCAACAATAAGGCCGAAGACGGTTTTCGGGTCGGCGGGGTTATGGCCATCGGCGGCGATTGCCGGGTGGCCCGGATTAAACTTGCCGGATGCATCGATGAAATAGCCACCTTCGGTGATCGTCATCGAAACGATGCGGATTGCGGGATCGGCAAGCTTGGCAATGATCGCCTTGGCGTCGCCGACAGGCAGAACATCGATCATCGGCGCGGTAATGCGCGCGGACGTCTTCTTGTTGTCCTGTTCGACGACCGTGGTCAGGAAGTCCTGCGCAGCAAGCTTTGCGCGCATGGCCGCATCGGAGGGGAGAATACCGGCCCCGACGATCGCCCAATCATGATCCTGGCCCTGATTGAAAAGGTCGTCCAGATAGATCGCCTGGTGGGCACGGTGGAAATTGCCCACCCCGAAGTGCACGATGCCCGCCTTCAGCGACGCCCGCTCATATGTCGGTACGGCGGCTGTCTTTGCCGCCTCGGAAAGCGTTGCCAGCGATAATTTGCACGTCATGTTTCAGTCCTCTTGAAGGTCTTCGGGATCGGCTATGACCCCGGTATCGGCACGCCGGGCACCTTGTCCGGCGTTGCTCTTTCGTCCCCAACCCGGCAACAATGCGCTCAGATGGCGAGGCCGCCTTCGTTGAATTTGTGGATCCGTGTTTTGTCAGGCGTCAGATAAACAGCATCGCCGGCCTTTGCCGGGAAGTCGCCACCGCCGCGCGCCGTGACATGGCCGATGCCTTCGACATCGACATGCAGGAAGGTATCCGCACCTAGATGTTCGGCGACCATCACCTTGCCCTTCCAGTCGCCGCTTTCGGTCGACAACAACACATGCTCCGGTCGTACGCCGATCGTGGGCGCGCCGAACTGGGCGGCATACTGGCCCTTGACGAAGTTCATCTTCGGCGAGCCGATGAAGCCCGCGACGAAGAGGTTGCGCGGTTTGTGATAGAGCTCCAGCGGCGAACCGACCTGCTCGATATTGCCGCGGTTCAGCACGACGATCTTGTCGGCCATGGTCATGGCTTCGACCTGGTCGTGGGTGACGTAAATCATCGTCGTCTTCAGCTGCTGGTGCAGCTCGCTGATCTCGAGGCGCATGTTGACGCGAAGCGCGGCATCAAGGTTCGAGAGTGGCTCGTCGAACAGGAAGGCCGACGGCTGGCGCACGATGGCGCGGCCGATCGCGACGCGCTGGCGCTGACCACCCGAAAGCTGGCGCGGCTTGCGCTCGAGATAGTCCGTCAGGTTCAAAACGCGTGCGGCGTCGGCGACCTTCCTGTCGATCTCCGCCTTGTCGACGCCGGCCATCTTGAGCGGGAAGGCGATGTTGTTGCGCACGCTCATGTGCGGATAGAGCGCATAGGACTGGAAGACCATCGCGAGCCCGCGTTCCGACGGAGCCTTTTCCGTCGCATCCCTGCCGTCAATGACGATGTTGCCGCCGCTGACATCCTCAAGACCGGCAATCAATCGGAGCAGGGTGGACTTGCCGCAGCCGGACGGGCCGACGAAGACGACGAACTCGCCGTCCTTGATCTCGAGGTCGATCGAAGGGATGACCTTGGCTTCACCGAAGACCTTCGAAACTTTCTGAAGGGTAATGCTTCCCATGTTTCTCTCCCTGATGTCTTATTTCACCGCGCCGAAGGTCAGGCCGCGGACGAGTTGTTTCTGCGAGAACCAGCCGAGGATCAGGATCGGGGCGATCGCCATGGTGGAGGCCGCCGAAAGCTTGGCGTAGAACAGGCCTTCGGGGCTGGAATAGGATGCGATGAAGGCCGTCAGCGGCGCTGCTTTCGAGGCGCTCAGGTTCAGCGTCCAGAAGGCTTCGTTCCAAGCCAGGATGATGTTGAGGAGCAGTGTCGAAGCAATGCCCGGCACCGCCATCGGCGTCAGCACATAGATGATCTCCTTAAGAAGCGAGGCGCCGTCCATCCGTGCGGCTTCTAGGATTTCGCCGGGGATTTCCTTGAAGTAGGTGTAGAGCATCCACACGATGATCGGCAGGTTGATCAGCGTCAGCACGATCACCAGTCCGAAACGGCTGTCGAGCAGGCCCGAGTTGCGAAACAGCAGGTAGATCGGGATGAGTGCGCCGACCGGAGGCATCATCTTCGTGGACAGCATCCACATCAGAAGATCCTTCGTCCGCTTGGTCGGCGAGAACGCCATGGCCCAGGCGGCGGGGATAGCGATGATCAGACCGATTAGCGTCGAGCCAAAGGAAATGATCACCGAGTTCATGAAGTGACCAAGATAGTTCGAGCGGCTTTGGACTTCCGCGTAACTCTCGGTCGTCCAATGGAAGAACAGGAACTGCGGCGGTGAGGCGATGGCATCCGCTTCTGTCTTGAAGCTCGTCAAGAACGTCCAGAGGATCGGGAAGAAGATCAGAATGCCGAGCGCCCAGGCGACTGCGGTCATGACCACTTTGCGTCGAGTTGAGACCTTTCTAGCCATCTCAAGCCTCCAGATTCTTGCCGACGAGGCGCACGAGGAAGATCGCAACGATGTTGGCGAGGATAACAGCGACGATACCACCTGCCGAGGCGCCGCCGATATCGAATTGCAAGAGTGCCTGCGCGTAAACGAGGAAGGTAAGGTTCGTGCTCTGCGTGCCAGGGCCGCCGTTGGTGGTCACCAGAATTTCGGCAAAGACCGAAAGCAGGAAGATCGTCTGGATCAGGATAACCACTGTGATGGCGCGCGCCATGTGCGGCAGGATGACGTAGAAGAACTTCGAAAGTGCACCGGCGCCGTCCATCTCGGCGGCTTCCTTCTGCTCTTCATCGAGCGATTGCAGTGCTGTCAGCATGATAAGGGTCGCGAAGGGTAACCATTGCCAGGCAACAATCAGGATGATCGAAAACAACGGCGCATTCGCCAGCCAGTCGTAAGGCTGCAGGCCGAGTGCCTTGGCAAGATGCGCGAAGAGCCCGTTGACCGGGTTCATGAACATGTTCTTCCACACCAGCGCCGCAACCGTCGGCATGACGAAGAAGGGCGCGATTACCAGAATGCGCACGATCCCCTGCCCGTAAATATCCTGGTCGAGTAGCAGCGCAAACAAGATGCCACCGATGACAGTGATCAACAGCACGCCAAGCACCAGAAGCAACGTATTGATCAATGCGGAGAAAAAGGCGGGATCGGTCAGGAAATATTTGTAGTTCAGGAAACCGACGAAGGTTTCCATCCCCGGGCTGAGCAAATTGTAGTTCAGCGTCGAGAAATAGATCGTCATCACGAGCGGGACGATCATCCACAGGAAGAGAAGCACAACGGATGGTGCGATCATCATTCGCGCTGCGGAGCGGGTGTGTAACGTTGCCATGGCGATGACCGATCCTGTTCAAAGAGGCAGACGGCTGCGGGACAGCTGAGCAAAAAAGGGCCGCCGATGCAGTTTGGGCAATTCGGCGACCCAGACGGGCGGGGAGGTCAAAGGCCCCGCCTTCTCAGGAGGTTATTTATTTGATGTAACCAGCCTTGGTCATTTCGCGGGTCGTCAACTGCTGTGCGCTCTGCAGCGCCTGGTCGACCGATACCTGGCCGGCGAGAGCCGCGGAGAACTGCTGGCCGACCGCCGTGCCTATGCCCTGGAACTCAGGGATGGCGACGAACTGGACACCGACATAAGGGACCGGCTTGACGGTCGGCTTGGTCGGATCGGCCGCGTTGATGCTGTCGAGCGTCATCTTCGCGAAAGGCGCTGCCTTCTGGTAGTCGGCATTTGCATAGAGCGACGTGCGGGTACCGGGAGGTGCGTTCAGCCAGCCTTCCTTCTCGGCGACGAGGTTGGTGTAATCCTTGCTCGTTGCCCAGGCGACGAACTTCTGGGCTGCCTCGACCTTCTGCGAGCCTGCCGGGATGGCGAGGTTCCAGGCCCAGAGCCAGTTGCCACGCTTGCCGAGACCCTTGTCCGGAGCCAGAGCGAAGCCGACCTTGTCGGCGACGGTGGATTCCTTCGGGTTGCTGACGAAGGATGCAGCAACGGTCGCGTCGATCCACATGCCGCACTTGCCGGTCTGGAAGAGCGCCAGGTTTTCGTTGAAGCCGTTCGACGAAGCGCCCGGAGGTCCGGCTTCCTTCATCAGGTTGACGTAGAAGTTCAGCGTGTCCTTCCACTCCGGTTGATCGAACTGCGGCTTCCATTGCTCATCGAACCAGCGGGCACCGAAGGAATTCGACATAGCCGTCAGAAAGGCCATGTTTTCACCCCAGCCGGCCTTGCCGCGCAGGCAGATGCCGTAGATTTCCTTGTCCTTGTTAGTGATCTTCTTCGCGGCTTCCGCGATGAAGTCCCAGGTCGGCGCGTCCGGCATCTTCAGGCCGGCGGCTTCGAACAGGTCCTTGCGGTACATGACCATCGAGCTTTCGCCGTAGAACGGCGCTGCATAGAGCTTTCCGTCTGCGGTCAGGCCGCTACGGATTGCCGGAAGCAGGTCGTCAGCGTCGTAGTCGGCGCCCAGATTGTCGAGCGGCAACAGCCAGCCCTGCTTTGCCCAAATCGGAACTTCATAGGTACCGATCGTCAGAACGTCATACTGACCGCCCTTGGTCGCGATGTCGGTGGTGACCTTCTGGCGCAGGACGTTTTCTTCGAGGGTGACCCACTCGAGATCGATGTCGGGGTTCTTTTTCTTGAAGTCATCCGTCAGCTTCTGCATCCGGATCATGTCGCCGTTGTTGACGGTCGCGATTGTCAGCGTTTCGGCCGAAGCCATGCCGGCAAACGCCAGTGCTGAGCAGGCGCCCAGCAGGAGAGTTCTCAATGTCATATCTTCCTCCCAGAAGATGGGTGCGAGCATTCGCTTTGCTCATGAGCAATTACTCGCCCTTAGGAGAAAAATGTCAATCACCATTCGTTGCTGCAGCAGCGAAGGCGTGGGTTATCTACCTGAATTTAAAGGAATAAATATTTGCTCAAGACCTGAGCAGATACTCGGCAGTGTCCTCATCGGTGATAAGCGCATTGATCTGATGGCCTGTTACAGCCGCCTTGATCGCCTTGAATTTGCGCTTGCCCTTGCCGATTCCAATGACGGTCGACGACTCGCGCGAGGGGATCGACGCAGAGGCCACCCGCTCGTTGATCGGGTTGTCGAGGAGCTTGCCTTCGCCATCGAACACCCAGCCGCAGATCTCGCCTACGGCGCCGTTGCGCATCAGCTCCATCATCTCGTCCTTCTCGAGAAAGCCGTCGACGCAAAGCGGCCCGTCGATGCCAAGCTCGCCGATGCCGACGAATGTCACGTCCGCCTGCGCGCTGATCTCCAGCGTCGAGCGGACGAGCTGCTGACCGTGCAAGGTTTCCCTCTCCTCCGCCGACGTCACCAGGACCGGCAGCGGCATCGGGAAGTGCCGCGCTTTCACCGCGTCGGCCATGCTAAAGATGACGTTGTAGTAAGCGGCCGAACCATCAGGCGCGATGTTGCCGGTCAGCGACACGATGCGATGGTTGGGACATTCGATGGCGGGCAGCTGATCGACCGCGGCCTTCAACGTTCGCCCGGTGCCGACCGCCAGCACGATCGGATCCGTCCGCTTCAGCCAGCGTTCGATTTCAGCCGCTGCGGCTTCCGCGATGCCGACGGTCGTCGAGCTGGAGCCCGGGTCGCTCGGCACGACCTCGACATGCTTCAGGTTGAACTTCTTGCGCACGGCATTGGCAAGTTCGAGGCAGGCGGCGATCGGATGGTCGAGCCGCACCTTGATGAGCCGTTCGGCAACGGCCAGTGACACCAGACGCTGTGCCGATTGCCGCGAAATCCCCATGGAAGAGGCAATCTCATCCTGCGTCCGCCCCGCCACGTAGTAGAGCCATCCTGCACGCGCCGCGTCATCCAGCCGTCCCGAAGTCTCGGATTTTCTTACCATCAAGTCTCTACCATGCTGCAAGGACCGGCCGTAGCCGACGCGAAGATACACATTGCGGCAGATCAAACCAGAATTCGGGCAAATGTCGAGTGCATTGAGAAATCGCACAGCCTATTTTGACTTACCGCGCGGGGGCCGGATGCCATCTGCTTGTCATCTTTGTCGATCAAGCCTTGCTTGACCAAGGGTTGAACTGCGAGCTAACTGGCAGCGAGGAAAAAACTGTGCGAATTCTGCTGGTTGAAGATGACAGAATGATTGGTGGAGCAGTGCGGGATCACGTCGTCGCGGCCAATCATGCTGTCGACTGGGTACAAAATCTCGCCGACGCTGACGCCGCGGCTCGACCTGTCGACTACGGGCTGATCCTTCTCGACCTTCAGCTCCCAGATGGCAGTGGTGTTGAGTTTCTTCGCCGCTTTCGTGAACGAGGCCTGAAGACGCCCGTTATCATCTTGACCGCGCGCGACCAGGTTTCGGATCGCATCGATGGACTGAATGCCGGCGCCGACGACTATCTCGTGAAGCCGTTCAATCTGGACGAGTTGGAAGCGCGTATCATGGCGGTCGCGCGCCGCTATGACGCCAATCCGCATCCCGTGCTCCGCATTTCCGATATCGAGATCAACCGGCCCCTTCATCAACTCTCCGTGGCCGGCGAAACGATCATCCTGACGAGCCGCGAATGGGCGGTGCTCGACCTCTTGACCGCCCGCCCAGGCGCGATCGTTCCGAAGGACCGAATCGAGGAAGCGCTCTATGCGTTCGGCTCGGAGATCGAAAGCAACACCGTCGAGGTCTATGTGAGCCGTTTGCGCAAGAAGATCGGCAAGGACAGGATCCGCACGGCGCGCGGCATCGGCTACACACTCGGATGAAGATGAAACGCGAACGCAGCATCACCGGCCCACTCATTCTTGCCCTGACGACCGTCATGGTCGTCTTCTGGCTCGCTGCAATCGGCCTCAGCTTTCGCGTGATGCAGCATGAATTCGACGAGATTTTCGACGGCGCCCAGCAGGAGACGACCGAGCGCCTGCTGGCTCTGATCCTCGACGATCTGAACCAGAGTACGAAGATCGATCCGCACAGCATGGCGATGTTCGACGCTGCGGCCAGACGCGAGTATCTGACCTATCAGGTGCGCGACGCCAGCGGCAAAGTAGCGTTGCGCTCGAATGACGCACCGGTCGAGCCCTTCGATGCACCGCTTCGCACCGGCTTTTACGACACGCCGACAGCTCGAATTTATACCGAGATGACAGCCGACGGCTCTCTATTCCTGCAGGTGGCTGACCGGTTCAAGAACAGGCGCGAGGCGGTGCGCGAAAGCACCGTGACACTGCTGATCCCTTTGGCGGCGCTCATTCCGGCCAGCATTTTCGCAATCTGGTTCATCGTCGGGCGCGCGCTGCGACCGATCGAGACGCTTCGGCGAGATATCGGGACGAAGGACGGTGGCAACATGGCCGAGGTCGACGATCGGAACCTGCCGGTCGAACTGCGGCCGATTGCGCGATCGGTCAACCTGCTCCTCGGGCGCCTGCGTGCGGCTCTCGAGGCGGAGCGCGAATTCACCGCCAACAGCGCGCACGAACTGCGAACGCCGATCGCCGGCGCGCTTGCACAGACTCAGCGCCTTGCCGAGGAATTGCCGCCTAGTGCAACGCGAGATCGCGTCCAACAGGTCGAGGCTTCGCTGGTCAATCTCGGCCGTTTGGCAGAAAAGCTCTTGCAGTTGTCACGCGCGGAAGCCGGCATCGGCGGGAGCTCAAATGCGGTCGACCTGCGTCCGGTCCTGGACATGGTCGTTACCGACTTTCAACGCGACAGCCGCACGAATGGTAGGCTTCGATATTCCGCTGCGCCGGACGCAAAGCTCATCCGCAACGCCGACATGGACGCCTTCGGCATTGTCACCCGGAACCTGATCGAGAATGCGTTGCTGCACGGCGATCCGGACCTGCCGGTCAATGTCAGCCTCGAAAGTGGCGGCGTCATCCGCGTCGTCAACGGCGGACCGCCGGTTCGCGAGACCGAGATGGCCGGCCTGAAAAAGCGTTTCAGCCGCGGCAAAACGACAGCGTCCGGTTCCGGGCTCGGACTAGCGATTGCCGACCGCATCGTGTCCCAAATGGGCGGGACGCTGGAATTGTTGTCGCCGGCGACCGGCGCGAAAACCGGCTTCGAGGCGAAAATGACGCTTCCGGCCTAGCCCGGATTTGGCTTGCAAAACCCGCGGAAGGGTGCGAGCAGACGCAGAGGCCATCCAAAGCAGCAGAACCCGAATGATCATCTCTTTCGACATCGGCGGCTCCGCCATCAAGGGCGGTGTGGCGCACTCCGAAACCAACATCACGCCGCTCGGCCGTCGCCCTACCCCCAAGGACGACTTCTCTGCCTTTGTCGGTACGCTGCGTGCCATCGTCGCGGAAACCGGCGAGCAGCCGACGCGCCTTGCCTTCTCGATCGCCGGCGTGGTCGATCCGGATACGCAGCGGCTCACCTGTGCCAATATTCCCTGTATCCACGGCCGCAATCTCGCCGTCGACCTCGAAGTCGAACTTGGCCTGCCGGTACTGATTGCAAATGATGCCGACTGCTTCGCCATGGCGGAAGCCGATCTCGGCGCCGGACGCGGTCACCGCATCGTCCTCGGTGCCATTCTCGGGACAGGCGTCGGCGGCGGCGTCGTCGCGGACGGTCGCCTGATCAATGCCGCCGGCGGCTTTGCCGGCGAATGGGGTCATGGACCGGCGCTTGCGTCTCACGCCG
Organism: Rhizobium sp. 3T7; assembly: GCF_020166565.1. Taxonomy (NCBI): domain Bacteria; kingdom Pseudomonadati; phylum Pseudomonadota; class Alphaproteobacteria; order Hyphomicrobiales; family Rhizobiaceae; genus Rhizobium; species Rhizobium sp. 3T7. Next base: position 38,147 of record NZ_JAIQXS010000027.1, on the reverse strand, counting down.
GCAATCCGCCGGTCGCGATCCCGGCCTATCCCTGCGGCTGCGGCCAGAAGAGGTGTGTCGATACGGTCGGCGGCGCGCGTGGTCTCGAGCGATTGTACAAGACGCTGCATGACGTCGATCTCTCCAGCCAGGAAATTATCGATGACTGGTTGAAAGACGAGGCCAAGGCAGCGCGCACCATCGACGTCTTCGTCGATCTCGTCGCCTCACCGCTTGCGCTGACCATCAACATCACGGGCGCGACCATCGTTCCCGTCGGCGGCGGGCTTTCCAACGTCGAACCGCTGCTTGCGGAGCTGGACAAGGCCGTCCGGCAGCGCACCCTGCGCAAATTCGATCGCCCGCTGGTGGTCCGCAGCGAATGCCGCGTCGAGCCCGGCCTGATCGGCGCTGCGCTGCTCGGCTTGAAAGCGGAGGCCGCTCTCGCGGCTAGCTGAAAAGATGCCGCGCCATGTAGTCGACGAAGACCTGTATCTTCGGGGTCGGGTAGCGATTGGCAGGCCATAGGATGCGAAAAGCGCCGACGTCTGCCAGCTCTTCTTCCATCACGGAGATAAGCCGGCCCGAACGGAGTTGGTCGCGCACAGCAAAGAGTGGCAGGCAGGCAAGCCCGATCCCGCTCTCGGCCATATAGATCAAGGGCTCCAGGGTGCTCGCGATGGAGGATACGGGCAGATCCACCGCATCATCGCTCCGGAATGGCCACCGCTCCAGCTTGCCGTTCGAGGGGTATTTGTGATGGAGGCAAAAGTGACGCCGCAAGTCCTGCAATGTCGTCGGCACACTCATGCGGGCGAGGTATTCGCTCGAGCCCACGATGCGGTGAGAGAACTTGCCGAGCGTGCGCGTCATCAGACGCGAATCGCTGATCTCGCCGGTTCTAACTACGGCATCGAACCCCTCATCGATCACATCGACAAGGCGATCGGTAAAATCCAGGTCCAGCTCGATCTCGGGATAGGACCGCATGAACGCGGTAATCGTCGGCATGAACAACATGCCTGCCAGCGGTAGACTGACACGCAGCTTTCCACGCGGCACCGCCTTAGTCCTCGCCAGCTCAAGCTCTGCAGCTTCGATCTCGCAGGCGATCCGTCGGCAGCGCTCGAGGAACATCGCCCCCTCGGGCGTCAGGGTGATGCTGCGCGTGCTGCGATGAAAGAGCCGCACTCCCAGCCGATCCTCAAGCCGCGCAATCGCCTTGCCGACAGCTGAGGACGAGATACCGAATTGCTGTCCTGTTCTGGCGAAGCTGCGGAGTTCGGCGGCCTGTATGAATATTCCGAGCGCACCAAAGTTATCCAAGCATTCCTCCCATTGCGGACAAAACAGTCCGATCTTATCGGAATGTCGTCCCATTTTTCCGAAATCGCTACAAGGCTATCACGCTCCCGTCGGCCAAGAACTCGGCCTTGCAACCACGGAGACTAGCATGTCCAAAGAATACGCCGCCGGCTTCAATATCGCGCCGGCGCCCACGACCTTCATCGTCAACGTCATTCACGCCCATCCGGGAAAACAGGAAGAGGCTTTCCGGATCATCCAGGACGTCGTTCACTATGTCGCGGAGCGCAAGGAAGGCTTCCTTTGGAGCAACCTTTCGAAAAGCACGGACGGCAAGACCGTCGTCAACATCGAAGCGATCCAGGATGAAGGCAATGTCGGCGAATTTTTCGCCGATCCGGTTTTTCTTGAGAAATTCCGCATGCTCGACAGCGTCTCGACAAGTGAATTCCACGCCTACACGGTGGATGATCTCGTGCTGCCAAAGCGTGCGAAAGCAGAAGGCTGATCTCTCTAACGGGAGAAAGGCGCGGCTTTCACCGCGCCTTTTGACTTCACTCGGCAGCGACAGCCGGGGGATGGCGATCATCCACCGCGTCGTCATTGGCGTTCGACCGGTCGCTTTCGGCGCCGGCCGCCTTCGGCTCCTTGCCGAAGAACAGCGCGTACGCAGCCGGCAGCACCAGGATCGTCAGTACCGTCGCGACCAGAATGCCGCCCATCATGGCGTAGGCCAACGGACCCCAGAAGACGCCACGCGAGATCGGGATCAGCGCCAGGACAGCCGTCAGCGCCGTCAGCATGATCGGGCGGAAACGTCGGACCGCGGCACCGACGATCGCTTCCTGCCGATGCATCCCCGCCTTGATGTCCTGATCGATCTGGTCGACGAGGATGATCGAGTTGCGGATGATAATGCCGAGCAGTGCGATGACGCCGAGGATAGCGACGAAGCCGAACGGTGCACCCGATATCAGCAGGGCAGCGGCCGCGCCGATGATCCCGAGCGGACCGGTTGCCAGCACGAGCATCGCCTTGCCGAAATGCTGCAGCTGCGCCATCAGCAGGATGACAATAACAACGAGCATGATCGGCGCCTTGGCTGCAATCGAGGCCTGGCTTTCCGCGGAATCTTCCGCGCCACCTTGGATCTCGACTTTGTAGCCGGCCGGCAGGCTGTCGCGCAGCGACTGCATGTCGGCATACATCTTCATGACCACGTCATTGGACTGCACGCCATCCGGTAGCGTTGCGCGGACCGTGATCGTCGGCAGACGGTCGCGCCGCCATTCGATCCCCTGCTCCAGAACCGGCATCACCTTGGCAACCTGCGAAACCGGAACAAAGCCGCCGAAATCCGTCGGCACGTAGACCGAATTGACCGCCGACAGCAGCGAGCGGTTGTCCTCCGGCTCGCGGGCAACGATCGATACCGTCTCCTCGCCATCGCGGAAGTCGTCAAGCGGCGCGCCGGATACGGCTGTCTGCAGCATCTGACGAACGCGTTGCGAGGTGACGCCGAGCGCACGGGCACGGTCCTGATCGATCACCAGCTTCATCGCCGGTACCGGCTCCAGCCAGTCGTCATGGATCGCGCCGAGCAGCGGATTGGCCTGGAACCTTGCCTTCACCTCGTCGGCGATCTTGCGGACTTCCTGGCGATCCGGCCCCATGATGCGCATCTGCACCGGCCAGCCCGTCGGGGGGCCGAGGAACAGACGATCCACCTTGCCGCGGATATCAGGGAAGTCTTCCGCAAGAATGGTCCGCAGCTTCACGATCAGCCGTTCACGCGCCGGCTCGTCGTTTGCCATGACAAGGAGTTGCGAGAAGTTCGGATTGCGAAGCTGCTGATCGAGCGGCAGAAAGAAGCGCGGGGCGCCTTCGCCGATATAGGTGGCGACGAATTTCTTGTCCGTATCGTCCATGATCTTGGCTTCGAGCGCCTTCGTCTGCGCCTCGACGTCCTTGATGCTGGTGCCTTCGGGCAGCCAGAGGTCGACGAGGATTTCCGGGCGCGACGACTGCGGGAAGAAGTTCTGTGGAATGAACTGGAACGCCCAGAGGCTGGTCGCGAAGGTGACCAATGTCATCGCCACCACGATGATGCGATGACGCACGGCCCAGCCGACAGTTGCCCGAAGGCGTCGGTAGAAGTTCGTATCGAAGGCATCGTGATGCTGGCCCGCATGGTGGCGCTGCTTCAGGATCATGTAGCCGAGCCATGGCGTGAAATAGACCGCCACGAACCACGAGACGACGAGCGCGATGCCAACGACATAGAACAGCGTGCGCACATATTCACCGGCGGTCGAGGCCGCAAAGCCAACCGGGATGAACCCGGCGGTGGTGATCAGCGTACCCGTCAGCATCGGGAAGGCGGTCGAGGAATAGGCGAAGCTCGCCGCCTCGATCTTGACAAGCCCCTCCTCGAGTTTTCGCTCCATCAATTCGACGACGATCATTGCGTCATCCACGAGCAGGCCGAGCGCGATGATCAGAGCGCCGAGCGAGATGCGCTGCAGGTCGATCCCGAGCTCGTACATGATGGCGAAGGTCGCAGCCAGCACGAGTGGGATAGCGATCGCGATCACGAGACCCGAGCGCCAGCCGATGGATAGGAAGGAGACGATGAGCACGATTATCAGTGCCTCACCAAGCGCATGCATGAACTCGCTGATCGCGTCGGTGACAACGTCGGGCTGGTTGGAAATCTGGTCAACGGCTACACCGTAGGGCAGCGATTCTTCGAAGCGCTGATAGGTGGCTTCGACATCCTTGCCGACATCGGTCACCTTGAAGCCCTTGGCCATGACAACGCCGACCTGGACGCTCTCGTGACCATTGAAGCGATATTTGCGCTGATAGGGATCTTCGAGGCCGGAATAGACCGTGGCGATATCCCCGAGACGCGTCACCTGATTGCCGGCCTTTATGCGCAGTTCGCGGATATCCTCGGCCTTTGTCACGTCACCTTCGACGGAGATGCGCACCGAACGCGTGCCGGTATCGACCGATCCGGCCGGATCGACGCTGTTCTGCCCCTTGATTGCATTTTGCAGGTCGAGCACGGTCAGGCCGCGTTCAGCCAGTGCCTTCGAGGAAACGTCAATGTAGATCTTCTCAGGCTGGTCGCCGATGATGACCGCCTTTTCGACGCCAGGCGTCGTCAGCAACATGTCGCGTGCCTGGATGGCGAACTTCTTCAACTCGGGATAGCTGTAACCATCGCCGCTGATCGAGTGCAGCGTGATGTAGGTATCGCCGAACTCGTCGTTGAAATAGGGACCGAGCAGCCCTTCCGGCAGCTCATTGGAGATGTCGCCGACCTTTTTGCGGACCTGATAGAACGCGTCGGCCACCTGTTCACTGTTGGTATCGCCTTTGACCTGCAGAGTAATGATGGCGCTGCCCGCCCGCGTATAGGATTTGACCCAATCAATGTGGGGGGTTTCCTGCAGCTTACGCTCGATTTTGTTGACGACCTGGTCTTCCATTTCCTGGATGGAGGCGCCCGGCCAGATGGCCTGTACGACCATAACGCGGAAGGTGAAATCCGGATCTTCCTTCTGGCCCATGCGCATCAAGCCGAGCACACCGGTGATAAGGATCAAGCCGAATAGGAAGCGCGCGATGCTTGGGTGGCCAATCGCCCAGCGCGACAGGTTGAAGGGACGCTTCTCGGTGGTCGAGTTGTCCATGATCGTATCTTCTCCTGGCCGGACTCTAGCGAATGATATCGCCGGTTTCGGCTTGCGCCGACTGCTGTTCCGGCAGCTTGATCTTGAGGTTCTCGGTCATGAACTGCGTGCCGGCCGCGACGACGAGATCGCCAGTTTTCAGGCCGTCAGCGACATGGACGCCGCCGCCGGTGAAGTCCGCAACCGTGACCTCGCGGGCATGGACGGTCGACGCATTGCGGTCGACGACCCATACGATCTCCTTACCGTCCCTCTCGGCAAGTGCACTGAGCGGAATGGCAACGTTGGTCTCGGCATTGCCAATGGCTGCCTCGATCGTCGCCGTCATGCCGAGCAGCACGCGATCGTCGATCGGAAGGCTGACGCGAACCGAGAAGGTCCGTGACTGTGCATCGGCGCTGCCGGAAACCTCCCGCACCTTGCCGTCGAGCACCAGCTTACTGTCGGACCAGAAGCTGGCCTTGACCGTCTTGCCCGGCTTGAACTGCGCGATATCGTTTTCCGGAACGGCGATCTGCACTTCCTTCTCGCCATCGAGCGCGACGGTAACGACAGGCGTCCCCGCAGCAACAACGGCGCCGGTGTCGGCGCTGATCGACGTCACGATGCCGTTCCGGTCCGCCTTCAGTTCGGTGTAGGCGACCTGGTTCTTTGCCTGATCGAGCGACGAAGCTGCGGCATCCCGTGTCGAAACGGCTTGATCGTAGCTGAGGGCAGCCTGCTCCATCTGCGATTTTGCCGTGACGCTCTTGTCGAAGAGCTGCTGGGCGCGCTTGTTGGCAAGGTCGGCGGTTCCCACACCCTTTTCGGCAGCGGCAAGGTTTGCCTCGGCGGTCTTGACCGCCAATTCATAGTCGGTCGGATCGATTTCCGCGAGCAAGTCACCCGGCTTGACGCGATCGCCGATGTTGACGCGCCGGTCGTTGATCTTCCCGGCAACACGGAAGCCAAGGTTCATCTCGACGCGGGCCTTCACCGCACCGGAATAATCGAGCGAGCGCGTCTCGCCAGCCTCAGCGATCTCGACCACCTTGACCGGCCGGATGATCTCCTTCGTTTCTGCTTTCTTCTCCTCGCTGCAGCCGGATACGGCGAGCGCGACGGCGCCAAGAAGCGCGAGGCTGGCAAAGGACGGCAACTGCACTGTCTTCAGCGAAATCATCTTTCGCACTCCTGAAATAGCTTGTTGGTTGATCTGCGGCTTTGGCCGCCTGTTATTTTTTCAGCGCCCTGATCGAGAATTCGACCAGTTCATCGACGGTGGCGCGGTTGGTCTTAGCAAGGCACTGCGCCACCATCTGCGGATGACAGAGACTGATGGTTGCAGCCCCGAAACAGCGGGACGCGACATCCGGATCCTGCTTGGCAAACTCGCCGGCTGCGATCCCTTCGCGGATCACATCGGCGATCAATTCATGAATGCTGTCGACGTGTTTTTCGATCACGTGCCAATCGCGCTCAATGGCAACGATAACCATCTCATGCACTTTTTCCTGGTCGAGCATGGTCTCGACCGTCATCTGGTACTGGCCCTCGACGAACCGGCGCAGTCGATCCGAAGCGCTGATCGGCAAATGGCAGGCGTCGTAGGCCATCTGGTAGCTAACATTCATCATCCGGCCGCAGATCGCCTGATGGATCTCCACCTTCGATGCAAAAAAGCGATAGACGTTGGCCGGCGACATACCGAGATCGCGGGCGATGTCGGCGACCGTTGTCTTTGAATATCCGTAGTGACGGAAAAGCCGCTCGGCAGCGTCGAGAATGCGCGTCACATTCTCCTGACGGGCTAGTTCGATCGTGTTTTCCGCAGCATCGCTGATCAATTCGGACACCTCGCTTACGACTGACGATTTTTGAATTTCGTCAGTCGTAAAATATCAATCGTAATCTGTCAACATTTTCTCGCTTGTGCCACGCGATCCCGAAGCTGCCTAAACTGCTGCGGTCCAGTAAATAGGGTCGGAATTCGGGATGATGTGGGAAGCGTCAAGGCGCAAGACATCGCTCCGCCAGCCTAAGCTGCAGGGCATAGCACCGCATAAAATGGAACTTAAAAGACCAGGCAGACGACAGGTGCCGGCATCAATGCCCGGCACTCGGTCTTACCTGATCGCTCAGGCGAGCTTGACGTCCAACGAGATCGGAACAGCCGAGAGCGCCTTCGACACCGGGCATCCAGCCTTAGCCTTGTTGGCGAGTTCGATGAATGTCCTTTCATCGGTGTTCGGAACCGTGCCGGTCAGCGTAAGATGGATCGCCGTGATGGCGAAGCCACTCTCCACGCTCTCAAGTGTCACCTTTGCCGTCGTTTCCATATCGGTTGCCCTGAGGCCCGCCTCTTCCAGGATAAGCGAGAGGGCCATCGTGAAGCAGCCGGCATGTGCCGCCCCGATCAACTCCTCCGGATTTGTACCTGGGATACCTTCGAAGCGGCTCGAAAAACCGTAGGGATAGTGTTTGAGCGCGCCACTCTGCGTGGAAATCTGCCCCTTGCCGTCCTTCAGTCCGCCGGACCACTGCGCTGAACCTGTACGATTGATCTGCATGCCGTTCTCCTATTTGGATTAGAGGAAGCTGAAAGAGGCATCGCCTCTTAAACGCGATATAATCCTCTATCGGCAGAAGGCGACAACACCGTGAAATTTCTTCGAGGCGGGCACCCTGAAGACGATCAGATCCCCATTCGCGCCGTTTCCAGCGTATAGAGTTCCTGCACGCGCTTGACGCCACGAAGTGCATAGCGACCGATACAGGCCAGAGCGCCGCGCTCCTCTTCCGGAATCGTTGCAGCAAATTCCGATGACATCAGCACGTTGAGATCAACCGAACGGCACATCGATGCAATCCGACTGACCTCATTCACGGCAGGCCCGATGACGGTGAAGTCCAGCCGCTCGCGGCTGCCGATATTGCCATAGAAGACATCGCCGATGTGCAAGCCGATGTACACCTCGGTTGTCGGGCGGTCCTCAAGCGCACGCTCGTCGTTCAGTGTCTTGAGCTTCTGCCGCAGGGATCTCTCGGCCCGAAGCGCCGCGCAACAGGCATCGGCGGGCTCGTCTGCCTTGAAGATCGCCAGGACCCCGTCGCCGATCAGTTTCAACACGTCGCCGCCGGCTTCGTGGATCGCCGAAATGACAACATCGCTGTAGGCGTTCAGCATCGGCAGGATTTCTTCCGGCGGCGCGCTGTCGGATATCTTGGTGTAATTCAGAAGATCCGAAAACCAAAGAGCCGCCGAGATCCGCTCCGACTTACCACGCGTGATCTTGCCCTTGAGCACCTGCCGGGCGGCATCGCCGCCAAGGTAGACTTCAGCAATTGTCCTGGCGATACGCGCCAGTGCAATGCACTTGATCGCAAGTGCCAGTACCGGCACCAACTTTCGCAGGATGATGAGGTCGTGATCGGAAAAACCCTCAGGATGGCGCGTCGCAAAGTGAGAGAAGAAGCAATCCATCTCGCCGATCGTGCCCGCCTTGGCGAAGCGGTGGACCATCGCCACGAAATCGGTATGGCCCTGCTCGAGCATCGTGTCGAGCATGACGAAGTCGATCGGATCGCCGAAGCCGATACGCCGTCTAACCTCGTTCTCTTCTCCGGCCCAAAGATAGTAGAAGGCGGAGCGCTGCCAACTTTCCAGCGCAGTACCTTCACTGGAGGGACCATATTCGAATTCGGTTTCGACCTCTTCCCGGCTATCCCAGCGGAATGCCCGTCCCTCGTGGACGGGATGGAGCGTGTCCATCAGCGCCATGCCGCGATCGAGCGGCAGGCCGCGCTCGCGGCAGGTGTTGCAGAACCCGGTCAGCAATTCGGCCTCGGAGGCGCCCTTCAGCCCCTGCTCCGTCAGCCATGCCGCAACTGTCCCTATATCGCTGTATTCCATGCCGTTTCCCTCGCTGGTACGAAAGCTGTATCGCCATTTTGCCGACAAGGGAAAGGCGAACCTCAATCCGCAGAAGGCATGTTGTAAGGTGTGACAATTTCCACCGACGACAATGCCGAAGGCGCAATTCCGCCTCTGACCGGGTGAGCCATAATGGCGCGAAAGGCCGATCGGGCGTCCGTGCGCAGATCATGATGAAGCACGAAGCTGATCTTGCGGGCAGTGAGCAGCGCGCGATTGTCCGCATCGAGATCATGCGCGACGAACACGCGGACCAGCCGTTGCGCTGCCTCGAAGGCGGCGAGCACCGCCCGGTTTCCGCCGCCGATGGAGTAGACCGCGTTGATTGCCGGATCCGCTCCAATCGCCTGCATCGCCAGCATTCCCGTCGCCACGTCCGTGCCGTGCCCTTCGCTGATCTCGGTCACGCCGATCAGCGGATAGCGTTCGCGCAGCACGCGGCGAAAGCCGATCTCGCGCTCTTCCTCTCCGCGAAAGCGACCGCTGGAAAGTGTCACAAGGACGCGCCCCGGCGCGTCGCCGAAATGCTCGCCGATGAGGTAGGCGGCCGTCTCGCCGGCCGCGCGATTGTCCGCACCTGCGTAAGCGCTGCGTGACGAATTGGGCAGGTCCGTCACCAGCGTCACAACAGGAATCCCAGCTTCGATTGCGCGGGCCACGGCGACAATCACCTCTGGAACATCGGGCGCCTTCAGGACGATGCCCTTGGTGCCGCGCAGCCGGATTCGGTCGAGCAATTGCACCAGCTCAACCTGCTTCATCACCTCGGCGAAATGGAAGCGGCACCGAAAAATCGTTGGCAGGAACGTAGCGACCTCCGCTTCGAACGCATCGCGAACCGCGGTACTGAAGCGCTCCGGCGTTTCCATGACGACATCGATCGCGAGTTTTCGTCCGCTCACCTCCGCGCCGGTCTGCTGTTTCTCGAGCTCGGCGATCGCCGCTTGAACCCGCTGAACCGTCTGGTGTCGAACCCCACTTCGACCGTTAAGAACGCGATCGACGGTTGCCGTGCTCAACCCGGCCTGGAAGGCGATGTCCTTGACGAGAAACCGATGCGCCATGCAATCCAATCTGATGGTTTTTTGATGGATTACTGATCTATAACACACCGGCCGGCGGCGTATAGTGCCCTCATCGGAAAGGGAGGAGCACCTGATGAAAACCGACAATCGACAGAAACTGCGCGCCGATCGCGTCTGGCTGACCGAGGATGCCTGCGATCTCGGGGATTTCCGTAAGCTTGTCGAGAAGACAACGGCTCTGACCGACTATCCGACGGCAGAGGCGGTGGAAAAGAACATTCTGATTTACGACAGTGCCAAGGTCTTAGCAGCGATCGCCAGTCCTGAAGGCCGCCGCGCCGTCCTCGCCGAGATATGCGAAGCGTTCGGCGAAGGTCCGGGCGTCGTCGTCTTCAAGCGCGCCTACGGGAATACAAGTGTCATCGACCGCGCCGGCGCGGTATTCGACGGGATCATCGAGGAGCAACACCGCACCGCAACCGGAGGCGGCGATCACTTTGCCAAGCCGGGCGCCAATGACCGCATCTGGAATTCGCTGGAAAAGCACTGCCTCGCCGACCCCGAAAACTTCGCCGAATACTACGCAAACCCCATCATCGCGATTGCGAGCGAAGCCTGGCTCGGCCCAAGCTATCAAATGACCGCGCAGGTCAACCGGGTCAATCCGGGCGGCGCGGCGCAGTCCGCGCACCGCGACTACCATCTCGGTTTTCAGTCTTCCAAGGTGATCGAGCAGTTCCCGGCGCATGTGCACAGGCTCTCGCCGGTACTCACGCTGCAGGGCGCGGTCGCTCATTGCGACATGCCGCTTGAGAGCGGGCCTACCCTCTTCCTGCCGCACAGCCAGACCTATGCGCCGGGTTACCTCGCCCTCAAGCGCCACGAGTTCAAGGACTATTTCGAGACCAATCATGTCCAGCTGCCGCTCGAGAAGGGCGACGTCGTGTTCTTCAATCCGGCCCTGTTCCACGCAGCCGGTACAAACCGCTCGACCGACATCAAGCGCGTTGCCAATCTGCTGCAGGTCTCCTCCGCTTTCGGCCGCGCCATGGAGACGGTCAATCGCGAGCACATGAGCGCCAAGCTGTTCCCGGCATTGAAGTCGCTGAGGGGGAAACTGTCCGAAGCCGAGATCGGCAACGCGGTTGCTGCCTGCGCCGAGGGCTACTCGTTCCCGACCAATCTCGACCGCGACCCGCCGATCGGTGGCCTTGCCCCGAAGACGCAGGCGCAACTGATGCACGAGGCGCTGCAGGAGAATTGGGACGATGCGAGGTTCTCGTCGGCCCTGGCGCAACAGAGCGAGCGGCGACTGAGCTGACGCATCCGCCTTGACGAATTTCGCTCCCGGCGCCTTGGTGCCGGGAGCTTTTGGCATATAACCGATCGGCGTCAATGCCGATCAAAACGAAACCTAACCCAAGGAAAAGCCGCCAGTTCAAGGCGTTTTGCCCCTTGAGTTCTTTCATTTGGGGGAGTGCATGACCACAGACCACAGCCGCCTCGACGGCAAAATCGCAATCGTGACCGGCGGTACGCAGGGCCTTGGGGCAACGATCGCCCGCCTTTTTGCCGAGCGCGGCGCCAAGGGCCTCGTCATCTGCGGCCGGAATGAGCAGAAGGGCAAGGCGAAAGCCGATGAGATCGCTGCCGCCACCGGCGCCAAGGTCGTCTACGTCAAAGCGGATCTCGGTCAGGTCGACGGTGCCAGACACGTCGTTCATGTCTGCGACCAGACGTTCGGCCGCGTCGATGCTCTCGTGAATGCGGCCGCCATCACCGACCGCGGAACCATCCTCGATACCAGCCCGGAACTCTTTGACACCATGTTCGCCGTCAACGTCCGCGCTCCCTTCTTCCTGATACAGGAAACGGTGAAGGTGATGCGTCGCGAGAAGATCGAAGGCACGATCGTCAATATCGGCTCCATGTCGGCCAAGGCAGGGCAGCCCTTCATTGCCGCCTATTGCGCCTCGAAGGGTGCCCTGGAAACCCTGACGAAGAACACGGCCTACGCACTGCTGCGCAACCGCATCCGCGTCAACGGCCTCAACATCGGCTGGATGGCATCCGAGGGCGAGGATCGCATTCAGCGGGAATTTCACGGCGCGCCTGCTGATTGGCTGGAAAAGGCAGCCGCCGGCCAGCCGTTCGGCCGCCTCGTGGATCCCGAGGAAGTGGCACGCGCCTGCGCCTATCTCTCCTCGGCGGAATCCGGCCTCATGACCGGGTCCATGATCTGCTTCGACCAGTCGATCTGGGGCGCTTATGACGGCTCTCCGCATCCGGACACAGCCCTCTGAAAAAATGCAGAGCCCGACGCTTTTGCCGGCGCCGGGCTCTGGAACACATCACCGTTTACGTTTACGAAGAGCTTCATATCGCTTTGGGAGGAGCTGACCTGTGTCGGAAGATGCGCTCTATGACATCCGTGACGACCGTTTCCGCGGCCTGATCGCCGGCAGCGCCCGGCTGGAGGAACTCTACAGCGGCTGCCGCTGGGCCGAAGGTCCGGTCTGGTTCTCCGACCTGAATTGCCTGCTCTGGAGCGACATTCCCAACGAGCGGATGATGCGCTGGGTGCCCGACGGCAGTGTCTCGGTTTTCCGCTCTCCCTCGCACTACGTCAACGGCAACACGCGCGACCGCCAGGGTCGGTTGATTTCCTGCGAGCACGGCGGCCGGCGCGTCACCCGCACCGAGTTTGACGGCCGCATCACGGTGCTGGCCGACAGCTACAAGGGCAAGCGCCTGAACTCTCCGAACGACGTCGTCGTCAAATCGGACGGCTCGATCTGGTTCACCGATCCGAGCTACGGAATCATGTCCGACTACGAAGGCCACAAGGCGGAACCGGAGCAGGAAACCCGTAACGTCTACCGCATCGACGCTCCGACCGGCGAGATCGAAGCAGTCGCTATCGATTTCATCCAACCGAACGGCCTTGCCTTCTCGCCCGATGAAAAGCAGCTCTACATCGCCGACTCCGGTTCCTCCAATCATGAGGTGCCGCGTCACATTCGCGTTTTCGACGTGGTCGACGGCAGAAAGCTGACGAACAGCCGGTATTTCTGCTCGATCGACAGCGGCGTGCCGGATGGTTTCCGTTTCGATGTCAGCGGCAATCTCTGGACCAGCGCAGCCGACGGCGTTCACTGCTTAGCGCCCGACGGCACGCTGCTCGGCAAGATCAAGGTGCCGCAGACGGTCTCCAACATCGCCTTTGGCGGCGTGAAAAAGAACCGGCTCTTCATCACCGCCACGCAATCCCTGTATTCGATCTACACCACGACCAACGGCGCCCAGTACCCATAGGCCGCCGCAGCGCTACCTGGGGCTGGGCATTCCATCCAGAAAGAACCACCGATGTTCGAGTTTTCACGCGCCCGCAACCGGCGCCAATCCATCCGCAACGCCTTTTTCATGGGAGCTTGAGATGCGTTCCGTCGTCTCTTTCAACGAAAGCTGGAGTTTTCACGAGGGTTTCGGCCGGCGTCTGCTCGAGGACTTCGATGGCACGGCGACCGTCAGCCTGCCTCATACGGCCGTTGAACTGCCGTTCAACTACTTCGATGAGAAAAGCTATCAGCGGGCATTCACGTATCAGAAGATCCTGCGCTGGATGCCGGAGTTTGAGGGCCGCGAGGTCTCACTCGTCTTCGACGCAGCCATGGCAGATGCCGTCGTCTACCTGAACGGCGAAGAGGTCATCGCTCACAAGGATGGCTACACGCCGTTCGAAGCACGCCTCACCGACCGGTTGGCCGTGGGCGACAATCTGATCACCGTAAAAATCGACGGTCGCGAGAATCCAGCGATTCCGCCCTTCGGCGGCCGCATCGACTACCTGACCTATGCCGGCATCTACCGTGACGTCTGGCTGAAGGTCACGGACCCGATCTCGGTTGGCAACCTGAAGATCGAAACCCACAACGTGCTGGCAGAGGAAAAGTCGGCAAGTGTGCGCGTCGATCTTGCCAATCCGCAGCAGCTTGCGTTCCTGGGCTCGGTATCCGCGTCGCTGAAGGATGCCGACGGACGCCTGCTTGCCACGGCTTCCGCGGAGACGACCGGTGAAGACCTGACCCTCTCCTTCGGTAGCCTCACCGGAATTTCCCTCTGGGATACCGCCAATCCTGCGCTTTACGAATTGACCGTCGAATTGAAGACAAGCCATGGCTCCGACCGCGTCTCGTCGCATTTCGGCTTCCGCACCGCGGAATTCACGCCCGAAGGCTTTATGCTCAACGGCCGATCGTTGAAGCTGCGCGGCCTCAATCGTCACCAGGCATTCCCCTATGTCGGCTATGCCGCAGGGAGATCGGCCCAGGAGCGCGATGCCGACATCATGAAGTCGGTGCTGAAGTGCAATATCGTCCGCACGTCGCATTATCCGCAATCGAAGTGGTTCCTCGACCGGTGCGATCGCATCGGCCTCTTGGTTTTCGAGGAAATTCCAGGCTGGCAGCATATCGGCAACGAGGAGTGGCAGCAGGAATCGATCCGCAACGTCCGGCGGATGATCGAACGCGACTGGAACCACCCCTCGATCATCATCTGGGGCGTTCGCATCAACGAGTCGCAGGACAGTCATGACTTCTATGTCGAGACCAACCGGCTTGCCCGTGAACTCGATCCGACGCGCCCGACAGGCGGCGTCCGCTACATAACAGACAGCGAGCTGCTCGAAGACGTCTACACGATGAACGACTTCATCCTCGGCAACGAGGAACTGCCCGGCAACAACCGTCCGCGCACCGCGCTTCGCCCACAGCAGGAATCCACCGGCCTGTCGTACAAGGTGCCGTACATGATCACCGAGTTTGGTGGCCACATGTATCCCACCAAGATCTACGACCAGGAAGCCCGGCAGGCCGAGCATGTCCGCCGGCATCTCGAGGTGCTGAACGCCGCCTACGGCGATCCTGACATCGCGGGTGCGATCGGCTGGTGCATGTTCGACTACAACACCCACAAGGACTTCGGCTCCGGCGACCGGATCTGCTACCACGGCGTCATGGACATGTTCCGCGAGCCGAAGTTTGCGGCCTATGTCTACGCGAGCCAATGCGATCCTTCCGAAGAGATCGTTATGAAGCCGGTCACGTTCTGGGCCCGCGGTGAGCGCAACATCGGCGGCGTGCTGCCACTGATCGTCCTGACCAACTGCGACGAGGTCGAGCTGCGCTACGGCTCAGTGACCAAGCGGATCGGTCCCGACCGCGAGAACTACCCGCACCTGCCGCACCCGCCCGTCGTTCTCGACCACCGTCATTTCACGCCGGACGAGCTTGGCACTTGGGGTCTTGAATGGATCGACGGCGAATTCACCGGCTACATTGACGGCGAAGCTGTCGCCAGATTGACGCTTGTCGCCGACCCGCTGCCGACGACGCTGCAGGTCGTTGCCGACAGCACGACGCTGAAGGCGCGCGAGCGCGACGCGACCCGCGTCATCATCCGCGCGCTTGATCAACAGGGCCAGCGCCTGCCCTTCATAAATGACAATGTCACCCTGCACGTCGACGGGCCGGCAAAGATTGTCGGTCCAGTATCGGTTCCGCTGCAGGGCGGCACGGCCGGTTTCTGGTTGCAAGCGATCGGACTGACGGGCGCAATCAGCGTGCAGGTAAGCAGCCGCCGCTTCCCGGACATCAAGGTCGAACTGACGGCCGTTTGAGCATATTGCAGGCACGCCCAATCCTTCTGGCAGGGCGTGCCGTGTATCTGGACTATGCCGGTTGCACCGATCGCACCGTGCCGTTGTTGTCGACGATGCACGAGAACTTCTTGCCACCGGCATCGAGGTCGACGCCAAAGGTGCCGTCAGGCAACTGGCGGGAAGCGGTCGGCAATACCTTGGCGTTCGGACCGGCAACTCCAGCCGCCGAATTGGCGCAAAGCAGCTGCAGATCCGCCGGGGCGGTCTGCAGCGTGGTGCGTGCCATGCTTTCAGGCGCTGGCGGCGTCGGCGGCGTGCAGGCGCCAAGGAGCGCCGCGCTTGTTATTGCCGTTATTGCGCGGCCGATTGAAATTCCCCTCACGATGTTCTGCCCCAAAATCCTGTCCCCCGACTAGCATAATTTACACCATCTCCGGCGATGTGCCGGGCCCATTGTCAGACACCCTTGTAGAGCGCCGCACCCTGCATCAGCACGATCACCTTGGCGCCGATCTTGATCCGCGACTCGAGATCCACGATGTCGTCATTGTTCATGCGGATGCAGCCGGAAGAGACGTCGAGACCGATGGTCCAAGGTTCTGCGGTCCCGTGGATACGATAGATCGTGTCCTGGTCGCCTTCGTAGAGATAGAGCGCCCTGGCACCCAGCGGATTTTCCGGCCCGCCCGGCATTCCGTCCTTCCACTTTGCCGCGTTCGGGTCGCGCGCCACCATCTCGGCCGGCGGCGTCCAGGTCGGCCACTCCGCGGTCCGGCCGACGCGCACGATCCCGGCCCATCCGAAGCCTTCGCGTCCGACGCCGATGCCGTAGCGGATAGCCTGGCCGCCAGGCTGGACGAGATAGAGGAAATGCTGGTTGCCATCGATGATGATTGTTCCCGGCGGCTCGGCCGTGCGGAAGGGAACGGGCTGTCTCCGGAATGCTTCCGGCGGTTGATTGTTGCGCGCGTAGTACTGGCGCGCCTTCTTCTTGTCGTAGTCGACCCAGGTGTGCGTCTTCGAATCGTAGATCTGGGTCTGCGCCCAGGCAGCAAGCGGGCCGACACACACGGCGACCGCGATCAAGGCCAAGGTCACCTTACGTACACGTCCGACCTCTCTCACCTTCGCCGGAAGTCTATTGCTTGCCGTCATTTGCTAGCCCACCCATCTACGCGCTTTGCGTTGTCGGCGACCCATTTTGTCGCGTAGTCGAGTGGCGGTATACGCTCGACTTCGAGCGCATAGCTCATCGCCGTCGCTTCCTCTGGCGACAGATCGACCTTTTCCAGGAACGCGGCGATTTCCGGGTGCTTCTTCTCGAAAGCCGCCGCATATCCAATGCGGAAATTGGCCGCGTCCCAGGCCGTCGATGCTGAGGACTTGGTGATCCAGAGCGGATCGTTGGGACCGACAAGCCTCCACTTGCTGGCATCATGCGGAGGCTCGGCTAGGCGGACGATCTTGTGCAGGTCGAAGATGAAATGTGGCGCGTAGCAGGCAAAGACCAGCGGCTGGTTCGTCGCAATGGCAATGTCCAGCCCGGCCATCGCGACTTCCTCTTCCGACTCGACCAGCGTCAGGTTTTTCGCATAGCCGTAGGTATTCGCCCGGACCCGCTCGATCCCTGTCGAAGACCATGTGGGCGCGCCGAGCCACATCTCGCCTTTGCCGTCACCATCGGTATCGAGAACCTTCGTCTTTTCCGGATCGCTGAGATCCGCGATCGTCTTCAGGCCCTTCTCCGCGGCAGCCGGCGTCGTGCAGATGCCCTGCCAAGCCGGCACTCCATGCTTGGCGAGAACGACGACGCCCTTTTCCGTAACGAACCGCTTGATGACATCTTCGAGGTTGGGCTGCCAGACCTCCGGATGGATGTCGACTGTGCCTTTCTCCAGGCCGTTGAAAGCAAGCAGCGTTCCAAGCTCCTGCACATCGGCATTGAGCCCGAACTCCTTGGCGATGCCGACCTTGAGGATATTCGCCGTCGCCTGTCCGGAAGGCCAGTTCGGCATCGCGATCACGAGGTCGGCGGAAAAGGCAGCGCTGCTCATCGCAAGCGTTGCGGCGAAGACGGATGAAAAGAGCCCTGAATATGCTACGCGCTTCGCCATGCCTGTCCCCCAAACATGCGATATAGGATCGTAGATATGCACGTCACACTTTGCACGCGAAGATGCATAAAGCTTTCACATCCGTCAAGTCGAGTTGACGTTCCCGGCTGCGCCTACCGGAGGCAGTTCTCGTCTGCCCAAGCCTTGGCGCGCGCAGCCATTGTGGCGAGATGATCAGCGACAGCGAAACCGGAAATCTTCTTCCGCGGCGCAAGATCGTGGTCGCCATCCTCGAGCCAAAAGACTGATATTGCGGAAGAAAGCGGATAGGTCGTCACCTCTTCACGCGTGCCGAATTCGTCGCGCGTTCCCTGGCAGATAAGCGTCGGCGTGCGCAGGTTCGCCAGATGCGCCGTGCGCAACTGTTGCGGCTTGCCGGGTGGATGAAAGGGGTAGCCAAGGCACAACAATCCACGGATCGTCCCCTGTTCGTGGAGCTCGTCCGCCACCATGCTTGCCACTCGTCCACCCATGGATTTGCCACCGATAATGAACGGACCCGAACTCGCGAGTGCCTTTACCGCCTCCCTATATTCGGGGATTAGAGCCTCGGCCTTCGGTGGTGGCTTTCGCGCATCGGACGTGCGGCGTGCAGCCATGTAAGCGAACTCAAAACGCGCAACACGGAACCCGGCCGCGGCAAGTGCGTCTGCGGCAGCTGTCATGGATTTCGAGTCCATCGGCGCGCCGGCACCGTGGGCAAGCATGATGGTGGCTGATGGATTGTCCGGGCCGGTGATCAGGAACGTCTCGCTCATTACGATGTCATAGCGCAATGAGCGACTTCCGACCATATCGTACGGGCGGGGCAGCTGCGATCAGTGGAATCTCGGCATGTCTGGAAGGGCCGAGAATTCTTCGCTGATCATTTCGCTGAGAGCGACCAATATTTCTTTGCGCGAGAATCCCGAACGCTCGAGCTCATCGATCATTTGCCCGAGATCCAATTCGAGCTGACCGCGACAGCACGCGACCCGATCGGCAGAAACGAGGAGAATTTCTTCAAGAATCAGCATCGCTTCGCTCCTATTTAGGGAAGCAACCTGCGACCGTGCTAAATGTTCCAAGCACGCCAAACAACATTTCCCGCCTCGCCAACCGCGGGGATTCATTACCAAGACATCGGATATCGACTGAAACCCTGCACAAGAATACCCATAACCGCCAGTGGCTATCCTTGGGCAGTTGAATCTTTACGCCGCCAGCGGATGCCACCCGCGACGCACCGGCGGCTAGTGCTGCGCTTCCTCGGTGACCCGTGGCCCCACCTAGGTTTACTCATGGAAACCTTTGCGCCGCAAATCAAAAAGCCGGCCTCTTAGAGTAGACCAACGATTTATATTGCAACCACTTGAGTTAGGAGATTTAATATATAATTGGATACGCATACAAGACTGAGCAACGGAACAGTCTGAGGGCGCCTGCAATGCAAAGTTCCCGAGCAAGCAGGGATGGGGCTGCCAATCCCACGATCAATGAAATACGTGATCAAATCGAGCGCATCCTTTCCAGTGGCGAGTTTCACGCCCCCGACCGGGGTCGGCGATTTCTCGAATTCATTGTCGAGGAGACCCTTTCGGGTCGTGCAGACTACCTGAAGGCATACACAATTGCACAAGAGGTCTTCGCGCGAGACACATCCTTCGACGCTCAGAATGATCCGGTCGTCAGGATCGAGGCAGGCCGGATCCGCAGGGCGCTCGAACGCTACTATCTGGTCGCCGGTCACGCGGACAACATCGTCGTTACGATACCCAAAGGCGGATATGTACCATCCTTCGACTACGCCGAAGGCGCCTGCGGGGCTGCTGTTCATGCGGTATCGACCCCGAGCCTGCCTCCTGAACGGGATCCGACAAAACCAGCACCGGCCCCTACGCGGTCCCCTCCTACACGCTACCGACGCTGGATCTGGTATGGCATAGCAGTGTCTGCGGCAATTATTGGGATCTTTGGTTTCCTTGATGCGCCGCGGCTTTCCGTTACCTCTCCGCGGCCCCTGTCCTCATCTGCTGTTTCAAGCAACGGCACTCAGCCCAGGATCATGGTCGAGCCATTCCAGAACGTTCCTGGCAAGGCTGCCTCGGTAGACATCGCACAAGGCCTGACAGACGAAATTGTTGGGCAACTCACGAAGTTCAAGGAGATCGTCGTGATCGCCCCCCGAACACAGCAGGAACTTCAGGCGGCGGAAGGACCATGGTTTGCACTGCAGGGAAGCGTCCGGCTCGAAGCGGATAAAATGCGGCTGATCGCGCGGCTGATCCGCCACGCGGACGGTGCCGTCATCTGGGCGGACGACTATGATGCGGACCTCGGCGAGCGCAACCTGCTTGAGGTGGAGACCGACGTTGCGCAGCGCATTGCCACGACCATTGCCCAACCATACGGTATCGCCTTTCAGCCTAATGTCAGCAAAATCGCCAAGCCGGACAGCGGCGATTGGGAAGCTTATACATGTACGCTGTCATACTACGCATATCGAGCCGAACTCGATCCGCAGATGCATACGGCGGTAAGAGATTGTCTGAAGGAAGCAATCAGACGGCTTCCAACCAATTCTACCTATTGGGCTTTGCTATCGCTGATCTATCTCGATGAGGTGAGGTTCCAATACCAGCTCAGAGCCCAGTCTTCGTCACGACCGCTGGAGCTCGCGGCAGACGCAGCCAAACGGGCGGTGGATCTTGACCCCCAGAACGCGCGGGCATTGCAGGCGCTGATGCTCGCCAGCTTCTTCAGCAACGACGTGGACGCTGCGCTGAGAGCAGGAGCTGCCGCCTATGCGATCAACCCCAATGATACGGAGGTTGCGGGCGAATATGGTTTCCGTCTCGCAATGTCCGGAAAGTGGGACACAGGCTGCGAATTGATCTCCGGCGCCATCAGCAGAAATCCCGGCCCGAGAGGATACTACGAGGTCGGTATGGCGCTATGTGCCTATATGAGGGGAGACAATCAAGCAGCTGAGCTTTGGGCCCGCATGGCCGACTTGAAATACAATCCCATGCACCATCTCGTTCTACTGGCCATCCTGGGCTCATTAGGCAAGCTTGATGAAGCGCGTAGCGAGCAGGACTGGCTCCAGACGAACGCCCCGGTGCTTATGGAGAACATCCGCAAGGAAGTAGCATTGCGTCTCCGCCGCGCGATCGACCAGGAGCGCTTCCTAGACGGCCTGCGCGCCTCCGGCATCGCGATCCCTCCTGCCGATGGCATGATCGGCAGCCAATAGGTCGCGACGTAGCATACCGTATGCTACCCCATCCGACGCGTATTTTACTGCCTTAACGGCCGTACTCACCCTATCCTTTGGAAAACTTTGGAGGAAATGGCGATGACTGCAAGCGAAACCCCTCAGTCGATGACCAGCGCCGAAGATCTGCGCAAGCGTGCACTTGAACTCCAGCTCGCGGAAATGGAACGCGACGAAAAGATAAAGGCCCGCGAGGCGACGAAACACTCTGAGTTCATCGAGGATTTTTTTCAGAAGCACATTGGCGAGACAGAACGCGCGGTCATCAAGCGCCTCGTGATGAAGGCCGCAGCGGACGGAAAATACGAGGCAATGGTCTACAGCTTCCCGTCCAGCCTCTGCTCGGACAGCGGTCGAGCCATCAACAACAACCTGCCCGGCTGGCAGAATACCCTGCAGGGCAAGGCGAAGGAACTCTACGATCTCTTCGAAACGCTCGCCAAACCCCAGGGCTACGGCCTGAAAGCGATGATCATCAATTTCCCCGGCGGTATTCCCGGCGACGTCGGCTTCTTCCTGACCTGGGAGCCACCCGTCGAATAAGGGTCGGAAAGGTACCTGATAGCGGATGGACACCCGGCATGCCCGGGAGGTTTGTCATGAACGGTTCGAGGGACGGCGAGTATCCTTACCCTCGCCGAGCTGGCAGGAAAATCACCGGCGCACAGCGATGCTCCAGGCTTATTAAAGGCCGCGCGTTGACACGCGGCACATCCGTTGTTGTGCGGGTTGTTGAGCGCTAGTCGCGCACGATCGTCCAGTTATCGTCCGGATTAAATTCCTTGATTGTTGACACCCGCTGCTCTGTTTCGGGTCCCAGATCCCGCTGATAAACAATATTCGCGCCGTTGACGATGAACGTCTGAACCCCCGTCACGCGATACGTCACCGGCCACGCGATCAAGGCAAATCCGCCCGTCATGTTGCCATTGACGATGTAGCTCTGCTTGCCGCCAATGACGTTGGACCCCTGGGCGGTCAAGATGCGGTAGCGATATCCGTAGTATCCTTCACCGCGCTTGGCCTTGCCGAAAGCCGCAGTCTCTATCAGATGCCCGGCCGGGCTCTCCTCATCGAACAAACCGGGCTCCCAATACAAGCCATCCCGCTTGCCGGGACTGCTGATCAGCCGCTGAGCGAACTCGTAGACACCATCCTCGTCCTCGTCGATTTGAGCATACTGGTACTGGGCATTCACGTAGTCATGCATGGTCTGGATCGTTGCAAGCTCGTTTTGACCGACCCTGCGGTTGACGATCTCCTGCAGCCCGACTTCCGTGTCGAATGCCCATTTTCCGTCCTTGTTTTTGGACAGGGGGAAAGGCAGCGGCCACAGGACATCTCCCACCAGGATCACCTTGCGATCGTCGAGGTCCTGCAATTGCAATTGCCGCCCGGCACCCTCGCGGATCAGTCCGTAGCTTATCATCGCCTCGCTGCTGGACCGCAGCTTGACAGCGTTCAGACCGAGTAGGCTTGCCAAGCCATCAACATCATTGGCGCTCAGCACGGTCTTGAGCCGTTCAAGCGCCGCCGAAGGGTCATCGAATGACGGCGGCGTACCAGCCTGGAATTCCTGGAGATCCGTTTGGGTCTGCGACATCGATGGGGCTGCCCACGCCAGGGAGAGAGCCGTTCCGAGCAACAGCGGGATCAATTTCAACTGTGGTCTCATGGTTTATCTCCGGAAATCTGAATAGCTGGACACCCTATCGCCGACCGCCACCACGACCGCCGCCACCGCGACCACCACCGCGGCCACCGCCTCCCTGCGGCATTGGGCGCGAGCGTTGGACGGAGGGACGTGGGCCACCGCGTTGCCCGCCTCCCATACTCTGTCCGCCTCGCTTGGAAGCCACCGCCTCACGTCGCCCGGACTGCACATTGCCGAGGGCGCTGGGCTGGCGCGGACGGTTATCGGCACGCGCCGCCATCTTCGGTGCAGTTGGCTTCTTCTTGGCTGCCGGCTTTGATGGACGGTCGGCAGCACTACCCGGTCGGTTGGCTGCATTCCCTGGACGGGCATCCGCGCGATTGGCCACGTTGCCCGGGCGGGCGTCCGGACGCGACGCACCCGGCCGGTTAGCGGCAGCATCTCCTGCCCTCGATCTCGGATTTGCCTTCAGGCCCTCCACCGTGCCCTTGCGGATGTCGTCGGCGCGGGCGCTGACGTTTCTGGTTCCCTGTCCACGGCTTGCCTGCCGATCGCTGACCTTGTTCTTGAGTTGGTTGCGATTGTCGGACTGCAGGCTGGACTTGATCGCCGAGCGGTCGATATTGGCAAGCTGATCCTTTCCGATGCTCAGCTTGCTCCGGTCCACCTTGGTCCAGTCGATGTCGTTCCACTTGACCTTGCCGTTAAAGTTCCGGTCGTTGAAGCAGTTGTTGCAATCGATATCGAGGTCGCCGTCCCAGTTGCCGCCCCAAACGCCCCAATCGTCCCAATTGACGATGGCAGCCCACGCGACGCCCGTCACCGCCGCCGCGAAGAACCCGGCCCCTGGATAATAGTAGTTGTCGTAATAGTCGGGATAGTAGGAGATCGGCTCGACCGCATAGCCCGGTTCGTACAGCATCTCAGGAGGGTACTGCGGAATATACACCTTCTCCGGATCGGTCGGTCGGATGACGACGTTCTCATTTTCCGTGACAACAGTGACCTTGTCGTCCGTCTTGATGATGTTCTTCGCCACGGCTTCGTCGCGAAGCTGCTGGATGGCGATCAGCACGTCCTTTTGCTGGTTGGTTAGCGCGTCACCCAGCGACTGCGTCCAATCGAGATCCTCACTCATCATCTTGACGATGTCAGGATAATTCAGAAGCGATATAACGCTTCCATCCCAGTCGTCCTTCGGCTTGAGATTGGCATCTTTTTTCTTGGCCTCCAGAAAGCGCGCTGCCTCGACGATTTGCAGGGGAAACAAGGACGCTGCCGAGATCGCGGCCACCAGTTCATCCGGATAGAGCGCGATGCGGGCGACAAGGACTTCGAGTTCATCCTCGGAGAGAAGATCCGTTTCCGGCCCAGTCGGCTCCGTCGTCTCTGCCGACGCAGGCTTCGGGGTGGGGGTCGCGGTCTGTGAATATGCGGGTGGTCCCGGATGCATGGAAATGATTGCCAAGGCAGAGAGCCCCGCCAGCAACCTGAGGGATCCTGCTTTCATCATGCGCCGACCTCCTTGCAAAAAATGGTACGGATGAGTACTCACCGCGGCTTGGGCCTTGCCTCGCCCGACCGCCTGAGCATGACGACTTTCGATTGGGACAGCGCCTCGCCGATTTCAGCGACGAGCGCATCGACGAGGCTCGCATACTCCTGCCGTCGGGTTTCTCTGACATTGTCCGGAAGACGCTCCACATGCGCCAAAGTCTCGGCGGCGGCAGCGAGATCTTCGCACATGCTGCGGAAGGTTTCGTTCATTTGGAAAAGCTGCCTTACCCTCGCGGCCTGGGCCGGAAACTGCGCCTCGGCAATCTCCAGGGCGGACAAGTGTGTCGAATTGCTTTCTCCCGACGTCATGCCGCCCCCCGCTGTCATACTCGCGTCAAGCAGATTGAAGTATTGTATTACAGCTACTTAGGATGGAGACGTAACATACGCGAACTTACGCGTGACGGCCCGGAAGGGACTGGACCTACGTCCGCGGTGGCCCTGCGTTTCCGCATTGTGCGCGTGCCGAAGGCCGCAGTATCCGGGAGGACCTAGCCGCCGCCGGCAAGCTGGTCAAACTACTCTTCAATCGCGATGACGATGACTTCCCCGGCAGTTGGCACCTGAGGCAGGGAACGCACCCTGTCGCGGACGACCACCCTTAATCTCTAAAATCCGGACTGCCTGTCGAGCCGCGCGACGCTCGATAGATATTACGTGATGCTACGGGCGTTCGAGACCGCACCGGTCTACTATTTCTTCTACGACCGGACGGTTCGGCGAGCGGCCGAAAAGGAGTGACCGTGTTTCTCGACTATTTTGCACTGGGAGTGTTGATCTTCGTCGTGGTCACTCTGTTCTACGCAGTGATCGCGATCCATGACATTCCCCATCTGATCGCCAAGGCCAGAAACCATCCGCACCAGGACGCCATCCACGTTGCTGGATGGGTGAGCCTGTTCACGCTGCACGCCATTTGGCCCTTCCTCTTCATCTGGGCCACGCTCTATCGCGAGGATCGCGGCTGGGGCATTCGGCCCGATGGCAAGCTGTCGGCCGAGGCTGAAGCCAATGCCGAAATCGCCCGCCTTCACGGTCGGATAGCAGAACTCGAGGCGCAGTCGCCGGAGAAGGAGAACGCCTGATGGATCTGCTCCTCATACTCACCTACGCCGCAATCTGCTGGGTGGTCTTCAAGATCTTCCGCATTCCGGTGAACCAGTGGACACTTGCAACGGCCGTTCTCGGTGGAATCTTTCTCATCTCCAGCCTTCTGCTGCTCATGAGCTACAACCATCCCTATACCAGCGAAGGACGTATTTATTTCACCTCCGCTCCGGTGATTCCGACGGTCGGCGGCCAGGTCGTGGAAGTGCCCGTCACGCCGAACGCTCCACTGAAAAAGGGCGATGTTCTCTTCCGGATTGATCCCCGCCCCTATCAATATACCGTCGATCAGAAGAGGGCGTCTCTTGCCGAAGCCGAGCAAGCCGTCCTGCAGCTGAAGGCTGCTGTCGATGCCGCCAACGCGGCCGTGACCGGTGCGGAAGCTTCAAGGGATCGCTCACTGCAGGCCTTCGAGAAGTTTCAGCAATCGAACGAGAACTCAAAGTCCAGCGGCAGAGGAGCCGTGTACTCGGAACTCGAAGTCGAGAACCGGCGCGGGATCTATCTGACGGCCGAGGCCACCGTCGACACGGCCCGCGCTCAGGCAACACAGGCAAAGCTCGCCTATGAGTCCGAGATCAATGGCACGAATCCAACAGTGGCACGGCTGCAGGCCGAATTGCAAAACGCCGAGTACGAGCTGGAGCAGACCACGGTCCGTGCGCCGAGCGACGGCTACGTGACGCAGGTCTTTCTCCGCCCCGGCATGATGGCGAACCCCCTTCCCTTGCGGCCCGTGATGGTCTTCATCAACGGCGAGGACCGGATGCTGGGTGCAGCCTTCATTCAGAATTCGCTTCAGCGGGTGCGCGTCGGCGACGAAGCCGAGGTAGCCTTCAAGGCCGTACCCGGCAAGATCTTCAAGGCGCGGGTACAGGAAGTCATCGATGTCATGGCGCAAGGCCAGCTGCAGCCAAGCGGCGCGCTGATTGACCCGCAATCCCCGGAACGGGCATCGCCGGGACAGACACTGGCGCGCATCGAATTGCTGGAAAGCACCGACGAGTACCAACTGCCCGGTGGTGTGGTGGCCGAGGTCGCCGTCTACACGCATCACTGGCACCACGTCGCGGTCCTGCGGAAGGTCCTGCTGCGCATGAGCAGCTGGATGAACTACGTCTTCCTGGAACACTAAAAACGCGTCAACTTTTCCTGTCGCCGCTCGGATACGGCGGCCGCGCAGGCTCGGAGATCAGACAAGAACAACAGGGGAACCCGAGGTGATAGGCAGCCTACCAATGTTGCGGGGTCTGGCCGGTTTCAACAAAGACTGGCTTCGTAGCGATATCCCGGCCGGATTGTCGATCGCCGCAGTGGGCTTGCCGAGCGCCATCGCCTATCCCGCGATTGCCGGCCTGCCTCCGGAAACCGGCATCTATGCCAGCATCGTCGCTCCGATCGCCTATGCAATCTTCGGTCCGTCACGTCTCCTGATCGTCGGTCCCGATGCCGCAACAATGACGGTGCTCGCAGCTGCGATGGCCGCCATCATCGCGGCCGAGCCTGCCGCTGCCGATATCGACCGGGTTGCCATCGCCTCGGCGCTCGCCCTTGGCGTTGGCATATTCTGTATCGCTGCAAAACTGCTGCGGCTCGGCGTCCTCGCAAGCTTCCTGTCGCGTCCGATCCTTGTCGGTTTCTTTGCCGGCGTGTCGCTTTCCATCCTCGTCGGGCAGATCAGCCGCTTCACAGGCGTGAAGATCGAGTCCGATGGGCTGCTTGCACCAGTCTTGGAAATTCTCGGCAAGGGCTCCTTGATCCATTGGCCGTCGCTTCTCTTCGGCCTCTCCATGTTCGCGTTGCTCTGGATCGTCAGGGCATTCAACGTCAAGGTTCCGGGTCCTGTTCTCGTCGTCGTTGTCTCGGTTATTCTCTCGGCGCTCTTCGACTTCCGGGGGCACGGCATCGCTGTTGTCGGCGATATCCCGAGTGGTTTCCCGAGCCTATCCTTACCGGCGCTCCATCAGATGCCGCTCGATAAGATCATACTCGGCTCGGCCGCCGTGTTTCTCGTCAGCTTCGGCGCCGGCATCGTCGCCGCGCGCAGCTTCGGCTCCCGTACCGGTGAAGAGGTGGATGCCAACCAGGAATTGATCGGTATCGGCGCCGCCAACATCGCACCCGGGCTCTTCGGCTCCTTTCCGATCAGCGTCTCGGATTCCAGAACCGCCATAAACCTGTCGACCGGTGGCGTCTCCCAGGCCGCAGGGCTGGTTTCGGCCGCCACGCTGATTGCCGCTCTTGTGTTCCTTCATAGTGCCCTACGGATCCTTCCGATCCCCGCGCTCGCTGCGATCCTCGCAACAGCGGCCATCAGTCTCATAGACGTTCAGGAACTCAAGAAGATCTGGCACATCAGCCGCATGGAGTTCGTCTTTGCGCTGATCGCCATGTGGGGCGCAATCAGCTTCGGCGTTCTGAACGGCGTAGTCGTCGCCGTTGCCGCGACGTTCGTGTACCTGTTGCGCAAGACGATGTTTCCACGCGATGGCCTGCTTGGCCATATCGAAGGACGACACGGTTTCTTCGACCTCGCCCGCTTCCCGGAAGCTCGCCCTGTCGAAGGCGCTGCCGTCTTCGCGATCCAGGGCAATATTCTGTTCTACAACGCCGACTATGTCCGCATGCGGCTGACAGCGGTCGCTAAGGAACTCGCCCCCGGAACCAACTGTCTTGTTCTGGACGCCAGTGCCATCACGCACATGGACAGCACCGGCGCCGTCGCACTCGACGCCGTGGCGGATGCCTTGGCCAAGCGGGACATCGTCTTTGCCATCGCCGACCTTAGCGAGGAAAGCCGCGGCATCCTGGAGCGTGCCGGGGTCATCAACAAGATCGGCACTCACAATCTATTCAATGGTCGGGAAGAGGCGTTGCGCGCGCTCATAGGCAATTCCGCAGGACAATGAATGCGCCCAGCGCGGCGCGACATTAAACAATGGAGGCAGCGATGGACGAAGCATACGATCCGAAACGAGAGGTTCCAACGGAACGCAAAGGCAAGCAGAAGAAGGCCAAATCCTGGGACTACAATAAGGAGATCAAGCGACTGCAGATCGAATTGGCGCATCTGCAGGCCTGGGTAAAGAAATCGGGCGCTCGGATTGTCATCGTCTTCGAAGGCCGTGACGCCGCCGGCAAGGGCGGCATGATCAAGAGAATAACGGAGAAGGTCAGTCCACGCGTGTTCCGCGTCGTCGCCTTGCCCGCGCCCACCGATCGCGAGAAAACCCAGATCTACATGCAGCGCTACATCGCCTATTTGCCGGCGGCGGGCGAGATCGTGATCTTCGACCGCAGCTGGTACAACCGAGCGGGCGTTGACCGCGTCATGGGCTTCGCCAGCGAAAAGAAGGCTCAGCGTTTCCTCGAGCTGGCACCCCGCTTCGAGGCGGCAATCGTCGAAAGCGGCGTCATTCTGCTCAAGTATTTCCTGACTGTCAGCGAGGAAGAACAGGAACGCCGCTTCAAGCGCCGTATCGATGATCCGGTTCGGCAGTGGAAACTCAGCCCCATGGACGTCGAGTCGTACCAGCGCTGGTGGGACTATACACGGGCCTATGACGAGATGCTGCGGATGACGGACAGCAACCACGCACCGTGGTGGATCGTGCCTTCCGACGACAAGGAGCGCGCCCGGATAAACTGCATCTCGCATATCCTGCAGTCGATCCCTTACGAGCGCGTGAAGTTCGCGGCCCCGGACCTTGGCAAACGGCAGAAGCGGCCATCGAATTACATTGAGGATCAGAGCGTCAGAAACGTGGTGCCGGAGACGACTCGATGAGCCCTGATCCGTTCAGTCACGCCCTATGGAAACCCGTGGGATAGGCAATACCGCGATGGAGAAACTACAAAGCGGGACCGCGGCGGAAACCAGTCCCGCGCAGATCTCTGTGGAGGCACGGGTCAGCGACTTGGTGCGGATCGGCATCATTGGGCTGTTCGCCTATTGGAGCCTGCAGCTGGTTGCGCCATTCGCGCTGATCATCATCTGGTCCGCGATCCTTGCGGTGGCGCTCTTCCCGATGTTCGATGCCCTGTCCAGGCTGCTGGGAAGTCGGCCAGCTCTTTCGGCTACCGTGATTGTCATAGCATGCCTTGTGCTCATTATCGCGCCGTTGGCGCTTGTCGCCGTCAATTTCGCCGATGCAGTCCAGGCACTCGTCGGGCAGTTGAAGTCCGACAACTTCACGCTGCCCACAGCGCCCGAGGCAATACGCGGTTGGCCCGTGGTCGGCGAGCGCCTCTATGCCGGCTGGAACCAGGTCGCAAGCAATCTCGCTGCAACGATCATGAAATTCCAGGCGCCTCTTCGCGAAGTCATGGGCGTCATCATCACCAAGCTTGCGTCGATCGGAGGTGGGGTGTTGAGCTTCGTCGCTTCCATCATCCTCTCCGGCATCCTCCTCACCATGTCTCCTCGCCTTGCGGAAACCATCCAGGTATTGGCAGGCCGCATCGGCGGAGAGAGGGGTGTCGGTTTTGCGCGGCTGGCCGGGTCGACGGTTCGCAACGTCTCGCGCGGTGTCATCGGCGTGGCCCTCCTTCAGACGCTCCTTTCCGGCCTGTGTTTCGCCTTTTTCGATATTCCGGCCCGCGGGGCCCTGACTTTTCTCGTGTTCGTTCTTTGTTTGATGCAACTCGGCCCGGGCCTCGTTCTTGTCCCGGTCATCGTCTGGGCATGGTTCTCCTGGCCGACATCGATGGCATTTGCCTTTACTGTCGTGGCGATCCCGATCACCGTCGCGGACAATGTGTTGAAGCCGATCTTGATGTCCCGAGGGCTATCGACCCCGATGCCGGTGATCCTCATTGGCGTCATCGGCGGAACCCTCTCGCACGGGTTGCTCGGCCTGTTTTTTGGGCCCATCGTCCTCAGCGTCTTTTACGAACTGCTGCGAGCCTGGGCGTGGCCCTCCGCGCCGGCGGCCGCGACCTTTCCGCTCGACGACAGGGACAAGAATGTCGAGGGCGCCGCGCCGGGTTGATTCTGAGGGCGATTTCATCACACATTTCGCCTCGGTCTCGTGCTCGCTAGCATTGCAATCGCTCTCGGGGGTTAAGTATGGAGCATCGCATCGAGCCATCACCCGCGACGGGAACCACCGAGGCAGCGGACTGGGCTTTTCCGCTGCGATTGCATCTCAGCGTCATCATTGTCGGGTTGCTGGCCTGCACGGCGCTGCCACTCGTGTGGATGGCATATACGCAGGGCAAGGTGACCGCCCTCTCTGCCGGCGAAGCACAGATGCGCCAGCTCGGTTTGCGTACGATCGAGGATTACCGCAATGTGTTCGCCGGCGGATATGCAGCGATCGAGACGATCTCTGCCGTGCCCCAAATGCTCACGCCACCTCCCCAAGACCTATTGGCGAAGCAGAACCTTCTGCTGCACGGGCTGAAGTCGTCCTTCCGCATAGACGGAGTCTATGCCGGTTATGCAGACGGGACGTACATACAGGCCACCAACATTGCGACCAATCCGACCTGGCGCGACACCTTGAACGCCCCGGCCGACGCCGCATTCGCCGTACGTACGATCACCAAGGTCATCGGCATTCCAGGGACGACGTGGATGTTCTTCGACAAGGACACTCGTCCTCTCGCTCGTCGCGCCGACCGCGACGACATCTTCGACCCGCGTTCCCGCCCCTGGTACCACGCCGCGCTCTTGGAGGGACAGACGACTTCAGTCGGCCCCTACATTTCAGCCGCGACCAACTACCTCACTCTGACATTTGCTACACCCGCTGTCGGGGGGAGCCAAGTCGTTATCGGCGCCGATGTGATGCTCGTGACCTTGGGGGAGGTTGTCAATGTCGGCACGATCTCGAAAGAGGCGCATGGCTATGTATTCGACAACACCGGGCGCCTGATCGTGCATTCCGACCCCGCAGTCATGGCGAAACTGCGCGATAATATTCGTCGTGGGCGGCTGCTGTCTGTTGCCGACATCGCAAGAGCGGATCCTGCCATCCCGGCCGTCACCAACCTGGCGCAAGGCCGCCGGTTGCCGGATGGTCATGTTGTCCGCTTTCTGGTGAATGGCCGCGAGTACCTAGCCCAGAGCTTCCATGCGGAAGTTGCCGGTATGCTGAAGGACTACACGGTCGTCATCGCCGCACCGCTGGACGACCTAATTGGGCCTGTCGAGCGAACGCTGAGGCGCAACCTCGCTGCCGCGGCCGCCTTCCTGGCCGCCGGTGCGATCGCCGCGATCATCATCTCCCGATTGATCAGCCGATCGCTCTACGCATTGGCCGATGAGGCGAGACAACTGGGTAATCTGGAATTTAGACAGAGCCGCGTCTCGCATTCCTGGATATCCGAAGTCAACGCGCTCGGGAAAGCACTCGGCGCCGCCCGCGATGCGATCCGAACGTTCTCGCTCTACGTGCCACGTGAACTGGTTCGCAGGATTGTCATCGCCGGCCAATCGGCCATAGGCTCCGCCTCGCGGCAGGAGATCACCGTCCTCTTCACCGACATCCGCGAGTTCACGACGATCTCCGAGCGGCATTCGCCCGAAGATGTCGTGGCGCTGCTCTCCACTTATTTCGAAGCCCTCAACATGATTGTGGAGCGCCATGGCGGCACTATCGTGCAATATATCGGCGACTCTATTTTCGCGATGTGGAACGCGCCCGTTCGTGACGAGCAGCATGTCGAAAACGCCTGCCGCTGTGCCCTGTCAATGAAAGCCGCGATCGACGCGATGAACGCTTCCAATCGCGCCGCCGGTCGCCCCGAACTTGTCACTCGCTTCGGCCTGCATACAGGACCGGCCGTCGTCGGCAGCGTCGGCGCCGAGACCCGCCGGCAATACACCGCCATCGGCGATACTGTAAACATCGGCTCGCGGCTGGAGGGCCTGAACCGCGACTATGGAACCTCGATCCTCGTCAGCAGCGCGATCCGTGACGCGGTTGAAGAGAACTTCACTTTCATGCCCATCGGAACCGTCAGCGTCAGAGGCCGAACAGGGCAGACAGAGCTTTACGAGCTTCGCCGATGACACCATCGAAGCGTCCTGTACCTCGTTGGTGGAAAGGACACTGAACCGTTACCGCGCACGGCGATGGTCCGGTAGGATACGCCGAGCAGTTGTCCGCCCTCGGAGGCGATCGATCCCGGAAGATGCACTCGCGTGAACTCCCCCGGTGTGCGGACATCCAGGAGATGGTCGTGCGCATCGGATCGGCATTCCAGGCGGTCTGCCGATCGATGAACGTCAGAGCGTCCTTTGCCGAAAGGCTCTCGCTGTGGTCGCTCGCGAAGCGGCGAGCTGTTTTTCTGCAGGCAGATTTGTTGCAAACAGCGGCGAAGCATAGCCAACCTCATCGACCGGCCGAATATCGAGAACTGCCAGTTCAAGCCCGTCGCCGAGCCAATCGAACAATGTGGCCTTGTCTATCGACCGTCCAGTCATGGTTCCTGCCCTTTGATCTCAAGCGTTTGGATCGATCCACAGGTCGCCGAAGCTCCAATTGAGCCCCTGCGATCCCGTGACGAAGTTCTTCACCCGCTTGTTGGCAACGATCTGGGCGCCAACAGCAACCAGGTTGACGGAAGCGACCTCGTCGTGGATGAAGTGCTGGAATTTGCTCCAGGTGTCCCATCGCTTCTTCTCGTCCGGCTCAATAGCTGCCGCCTCGAGGAGCAGGTGCTCGCCGCCAACGGTCCCGACATCCACAAGCACCTTGGCCTTGGTCTTCAGCCCGAGCTGGTGGATGCGATCGGCCACTACAAGGACTTGCTGCGCGATTTCGGCTTTCTCGCCGCCGACTTCGATATCGCAGACTGGGTCGACCACCGCCACATCGACGGCTTCGACCGGCGCGCTGTAGCGTGAACCAAAGGAGGTTCGATATCATGCTTCAGGAAATGATCGACCCTGTCGACAAGGCACGACGGCTTGCCGTCGATTTTGCCGAGCGCGCCGCCCATCATGACGCGACAGGAGAATTTCCATTTGAAAATTTCAAGCGTCTGTTCGAGGCTGGTTTGCTCGGACTTGTGACCGCACGCGAACATGGCGGCTACGGCGGCGGACTTACCGAGGCACAGGCAGTGGTGAGCGAAATCGCGCGCGGCGAACCCTCGACCGCGCTAGTTCTCGCGATGCATTACAACAACCACTACAGCCTTCGCCGCTACGGCAAATGGCCGCCCCATCTTGCCGAACGAGTGCTGACCGCAAACCAACTTGGCCCGGCGCTGATCAACGCCGCCCAGGCCGAGTCGCGCATCGGCTCGCCCGCACACGGGTCACTGCCCGAGACGATCGCGCGCCGTGACGGTGACACCTGGCGCATTACCGGCCACAAGAGCTACGTCACCGGCATACCGGTCCTCAAATGGGTGTCGCTACTGGCACTCACCGATGAGAAGGAGCCACGCCTGGCTTCCTTCCTCGTCCCCGCGGACAGTCCAGGCCTGCGCGTTGAAAAGACGTGGAATGCCGCAGGTATGCATGCAACGGCCAGCGACGATGTGGTTCTCGATGACGTCGTTGTTCCGTTGTTCCGCTGGACGACATGATTGAATCGCAACCCGCATCCGAGCCGCTGCGCCGCGAAGAGCACGCGACAGCCTTCTTCTTCTCGCTGATCGGCGCCGTATACCACGGCGTGGCGCTTTCTGCCCGCGACCGCGTCCTCGCCTTCGCCGCCCACCATACGCCGGCCAGCCTCGGTTCACCGATCGCGACCGTGCCTCGGATTCAAGACGGCCTGGGAGAGATCGAAGTCCGACTTGCAACCAATGCCAGGTTACTGCGCTCCCTCGGTGAAGACGTCGATGCCGGCAAATCGGTGGGCATTGATGGCATGAATGTCCGCCATGTTGTCCATCGACAACGCCGTGGCAATTACCAGCCTCGCCCTGGAACTCGCTGGAAACCCCGGCCTGAATCGCGATTTTCAACTCGAGCGCCATCATCGCGACGCCATCACCGCCCGTTCGCACGCGCCGCAAACCCATATGATCAGAACGATTGCCGCCCGCAATGCGCTCAGCCGAGTTGCGTCGCCATAGAAAGCCGATCAGCGGCCGGCATCACGGCCACGGCCTTTCGTTTCACTTTCACAAGTGCAGGCAGAACATGAGCAAAGACAGCGAATTTCTCTGGTACATACCAAATGACGTCAGGGCGGGCCACCGTGGACCGAAGAGAATGTCACCTTTGATGGCGAGCACTTTCGCGTTGGCGAGGCGACCGTTGTGCCACGCATCGAGATCCGCGGAGATCGCCGTCATCCGAAGATGTATTTCGGCGGCGCCTCGTAAGCGGCCGAAAGAGTGTCGGCGACCGAGGCCGATGTTCAGCTTTTCTGGGGAGAGCCGTTGGACGGCGTCCGCGAGCGGATCGAGCGTCTGAAGGTGTTAAGCCGGGAACTGGACCGCGACCTTCCTCCCCTGGAGTTCGGCCTGCGGATCACCACGCTGGTGCGCGATACCACCGAGCAGGCCTGGGCCGATGCCGAGGCCAAGGTTGCGCAAATGGCCAAGAGCAGCGGCGCTGGCTGGAGCGATCACCACAGGGCAGTCGCGGTCGGTCAGCAGAGACTACTCGATCTGCATCAGGCCGGCGATGTCCTTGACGACAACCTCTATACCGCGCCCGGCAAATTCGGTGGCGGTGGCGCCGGCACGACCTGGCTGGTCGGCACGGCAACAGACGTCGCCCGCTCCCTGCGCAAGTATCAGGATCTGGGCATCACGCATTTCGTGCTTTCCGACACGCCTTACCTGCCGGAAATCAGGCGACAGGGAAACCAGTTGCTGCCGCTTCTGCGCAGTTGAGGCGCGGAGTGGTTGAAGAGTGTGGGGAACGCTTGATGTCGATCCTTGGCCGCTCAGAAAGTGTCCGGTCGGAAAAGTCTTCTATCATCAGCCGGTTCTGCACCAATAAGACTGCCTTCGCCATTCGAGGCCCTGGCGCGTCACGATTATCTTGAGAAGCTTCGTGCCGGCGAGTTGTAAGCACCCGATTGGCACCGCCTGCCGGATAGGGCCGCAATGGCCTAAGACACGTGTTTAACGACGTCGTTAGCGACGTGTCTTGGGTGAGGTATGTGATGCGTGTCGAGATTCTTGGGCAGGAACGTCGGCGGCGGTGGCGCGACGAACAGAAGCTCGAGATTGTCATGTCGGTTGGGATCGACGGGGCAACGGTTACTGAGGTTGCGCAGCGACACGATGTGACGCGGCAGCAGATTTACACCTGGCGTAGTGGGCTGAAGAAGCAGGGACTCTTGCCGTCTTCTGCGAATGCGGTGTTTGTTCCGGTGGACATGAACGCTGTGCAGACCGAGGTCTGCGGAGACCGCCAGGACCCGTCTGGGATGATCGAGTTGCGATTGATCTGCGGTCGCAGCCTTCGGTTCGACGGTGCTGTGGACAGCGCCACCCTGATGCGGCTTATCCGGGCGGTGGAGGCGGCATGATCGGACCAGGGACCGGCGTGCGGGTGTACCTGGCCTGCGGGATCACGGACATGCGCAAAGGAATAGAGGGCCTGGCTGCGCTTGCGCAGGATGTCTTGCGCCAGAAGCCGACAGGCGGAGCGGTCTTCGCCTTTCGAGGCAGACGTGGCGATCGTTTGAAGCTTCTTTATTTTGATGGCCAGGGCTTCTGCCTGTACTACAAAATCTTGCAGAAGGGGCGGTTTCCATGGCCTTCAGCAGCAGATGGAACAGCCCGGCTGACAGCGGCGCAAATGGCCATGCTTTGGGAAGGGATCGATTGGCGACGTCCGAACTGGGGCGCCCCGCCGGCGCGTGTCGGTTGAATTTATCTCACTGAATCTGCTTGTTTTTATGGATACTCGCCCTGACCTATGGTAGTCAGGTTCATGTCGAGCGCGACCCAAAATCTTCCCGATGATCCGGCCTTCCTGAAGGCAATGATCGCCGCCTTGCTGGCGGAAAATGCGAAGATGTCGGCGACGTTGCAGGTGCATGACCAGTTGATCCAGTCATTGCGACTGCGCATCGCCAAGCTGAAGAAACAGGTCTTCGGCAAGTCCTCGGAAAAGATCGAACGGGAAATCCAGCAGCTGGAATTGGCGCTGGAAGATCTTTTAATCGCCGCGGCCGAGAGCAGCACCAAGCCGCTCGCTGAGGGAGATGAGGCCGTGCCTGCCGCACCTGTGGCAAGCACGCCCGAAAGGAGTTATGTGCCGTCGTCCGCGGGTATCGGAAACGGCGGATCGCGAGCGTAGAGAACTCGATCCTGGCACCTGCTGCCCCGATTGCGGTGGTGAACTGCGCCTCGTTGGCGAAGACGTAAGCGAAATCCTCGACATGATCGCCGCGCAGATGAAGGTCATCGAGGTCGCTCGATTTGTCCTGCCGTTGCTGCGAGAAGATGGTGCAGTTGCCGGCACCCAGCCGCCCGATACCGGGCAGCATGGCAGGTGCTGGCCTTTTGGCTTACATCCTGGTCTCGAAGTTCGACGACCATCTACCATTGTATCGTCTGAACGAGATCTTCGCCCGCATGGGCGCCGATATCCCCGATAGCACACTGGTCGATTGGTGTGGTCGTGCCATGCAAGTGCTTCAGCCGCTGATCGAGCGGATTGAGGCCGCGATCATGGGTAGTGATCTCCTCCATGCCGACGATACCCCGGTCCGGGTGCTGGATCGCTCGCTACGAGACAAGGGGTTAGGCAAAGGCGTGAAGAAGGGCAGGATCTGGACGTATGTTCGAGATCAGCGTCCATGGGCGGGCGCAGCCCCGCCTGGTGCGGTCTACTATTTTGCTCCCGACTGGAAGGAAGAGCACGTCCACCGTCACCTCAAGCAGGCAAGTGGCATCCTTCAGGCAGACGGCTACAAAGGCTACGGAAAACTATACGAACCCAATACGGACGGAAAACGGCGCTTCCGTGAGGCGGCCTGCTGGGCGCATTGGCGACGTGACCTTCATGATATCTGGACCTCGAACAAATCCGAGATCACGCGCGAGGCTCTCGACCGTATCGGCGCGCTTTACGACATCGAACACGACATTGCCGGTCAGCCGGCCGATGTCCGCCTTGCCGCGCGTCAGAAGCTTAGCAAGCCAAAGGTCGAAGCATTGCGTGTCTGGGCCGAGGCGCAATTGTCCCGTATTCCGGGCAAGAGCGATTTGGCTCAAGCTTTCCGATATGGCCTGAGCAGGTGGTCCTCGTTCTGCCTATTCTTGGACGACGGTCGTGTCGCCATCGACAACAATGCCGCTGAGCGAGCCCTGCGTCCGATAGGAGTTGGAAGACGCAATTGGCTCTTCGCAGGAGCTGACACGGGAGCAGAGACCCTGGCGCGTGCCATGACGATCATCGAAACGGCCAAGATGAATGGCCTAGATCCGCAGGCCTATCTGGCCGATCTCCTCGACCGCATCCACGATCACAAGATCAATCGGCTCGATGAACTGCTTCCCTGGAACTGGACACCGGTCGTCACCGTCTGCGCCGAGGCTGCCTGATGGCAACGATCACCTACGTCTTCACAATCAACCATGTCGCCGAAATGCTTGGCGAAGACCTGGAACTCCTTCAGGTGATCGTCAGAAACTCCGACAATCTGACCTATGGAAATATCGTCAGCGTCGTAACCGGTGACGATGAGGCAATTACCGCACTGACCGACGATCGCATCGATGAGCTTAACCAGATGCTCTCAGCTGCGCGCCGTTCGCCCGAAGCCTGGAACGAATTCCTCGACAGCTTTGTCGACGACGAAGAGCTCATCGCTCGAGTCAAGGCAAAATCTCCGCGGTAGCAATCGGCCGGTTACGGCGAGTTGGACACGGAGCTAAACGCAAAAAGCTCCTCGACGCTTATGCGGAGGAGCTTTCATTGAAGCGACTTGAAGGGCCATCG
>NZ_JAIQXS010000026.1:0-70220 GCF_020166565.1 Rhizobium sp. 3T7 | reverse complement strand
CGCCTCTTTCATGCCACCTCCTTTACGCAGAGCACGATCGAGCCTAGATTGATTGACGTCAATCTTGATGCAATTGATCAATGTAAGAGGACAGGATGTCCTGGCTGACCGCCGAGCAGGCGCTTGAGAAACTCGGCACGAAGCCGCAAACGCTTTACGCCAATGTGAGCCGCGGCCGCGTCCGGGCTAAACCTGATGCCACCGATCCGCGGCGAAGTCTTTACAGCGCAGCTGACGTGACGCGGCTGGCCGAGCGACATGCGGGCCGCCGAAAGACCGAGACGGTTGCGGCAGACACCATCCAATGGGGTGATCCGGTACTGCCATCTGCTATTTCCACCATTTTGGATGGCCGGCTCTACTATCGTGGCCATGACGCCGCCGCCTGGGCGGAACATGCGACACTGGAGGAAACCGCAACGCTTCTGTGGAACTCTGGACAGATTGCGGCGGCACCGGGCGAGGCTCTGGAAGCGGCGCCCTCGCTGGAACGCGCATTTGTTCTGCTCGCGCAGCGTGTCACCCACGACCTGCCGACCCTTGGACGGTCGCCGAAGGTGCTGAAGGCCGAAGCGCAAAGTATCCTGTCGAGCGTATCTGGTGCCTTAGCACCAGATACGAGCGCTTTGCCATTGCATCTGCGCCTCGCCATGAGTTGGCGCAGGCCTGAAGCCGCCGACTGCATCAGGCGCGCGCTTGTGCTCCTCGCAGATCACGAACTCAACGCATCGACCTTCGCCACCCGAGTAACAGCCTCTTCAGGCGCAACGCTATCGGCTGCCGTGCTGTCGGGCCTATCGACCTTGACCGGACCGCTCCACGGCGGCTCGTGGCAGGGCGTCGCCTCATTGGTCGAAGACGTCAATGCCCTTGGGGCCAGCGCGACCGTACGGCAGGCGCTGACACAGGGAAGGTCGCTCCCCGCCTTTGGCCACCCTCTTTATCCGGACGGAGACATCAGGGCAAAGGCGCTGATGTCCCAGTTCTCCTTGCCCCCGAGCTACGCCGAACTGGCGAGGGCGGGGCAGGAA
This sequence comes from Rhizobium sp. 3T7, assembly GCF_020166565.1. Classification (NCBI taxonomy): domain Bacteria; kingdom Pseudomonadati; phylum Pseudomonadota; class Alphaproteobacteria; order Hyphomicrobiales; family Rhizobiaceae; genus Rhizobium; species Rhizobium sp. 3T7. Next base: position 69,189 of record NZ_JAIQXS010000026.1, on the reverse strand, counting down.
ATCATTGGAGAAAGCGTCAACATCGATTTTGCGCTGACGGCTATGACGGCCGTTTTTGATCTTCCCGCAAATGCACCGCTTGTGATCTTCGCGCTCGCGCGTACCGTGGGGTGGCTCGCTCATGCCATGGAGCAGGTCGAGAGCGGCCATCTCATTCGTCCAAGGGCGCGCTATACGGGACCGTCAATCGAAACATCGCTTAAAGCATAGACTCTGTCGGATAGCCGTTGACGTTTCGGCATGCGTGCTGCAGCAATCAGCGTATCATGGCCGCCGCACGCTGGGTCGTCCGATGGTGCATTCAGGTAGGGGACGGATATGCTTGTAAACTCCAGAATGCTTTTGGCGCTGGTCGTGTGGGGTAGCGCTGCCTGTCTCTTCAGCGCGGATGCAGCGTTTGCACAAGCGAGCGGATGCACCATGGAGCGCATGGCGAGCACCTCGCGGCAAGTCATGCGGTGCGCGGATGGCGTGACGATCGTTGCCGAGAGTGAGGCCCGCTTCAATATCATCGACCGTAACCGCGATGGGCGACCAGACGCGGTGTCATTGCGCAACAAGGCCGTGCTCGTGGATGTTGACCGCGCCCAGCGGCCGGGCGGATTCGAGGTCGTCACGCCACAAGCGATCGCGGCCGTTCGCGGCACGCGCTGGGCTGTCGATGTCAATGGCGGCACGACCTCCGTCTTCGTCGTGCGCGGCCGCGTCGCGGTCGGTCGTCCCTCGGCGGGACGGCGGGTCGTGTTGAGTGTAGGCGAGGGCGTTGACGTCACGCGTGGCAGCGGCCCGTTGACCGTCCGCCGCTGGCCACCGGCCCGCGCCGCAGCCCTGCTTGCCCGCCTTGGCCAATAGCGCCCCAATGCAGGGCAGACGGCTCCTGATCACGATCGCGCTGCTGCTGGCCGCACTATGGGGCGGGCTTCTCGGCTATATGCATCTTTCAGGCAGTATGAGCTTCCTCGACCGCCTCGAGGCTTCGCTGACCGATCTTCGAAGCACTGTAGTCGGCGCGCGGATGCCACCGCCGATCACCAGCATCGTCGCAATCGACGATCAGACCGCCGCCGACAACGGCTATCCGCTCAATCGGGCGACACTCGCCCGCGTGGTGTCCGCCGTCAGCGCCTTGAAGCCGAAGGTCATAGCGCTCGATCTCTTGCTGGTTGATCCCGGATCGGACGAGGGCGATGCAGCGTTGGCTTTGGCACTGCAGCAGACGCCCAGTGTCATCGCCGCCGCCGGCGTTTTCCCGAAAGAGATACAGGTGGTCGGCATCGACGCCAACGATCCACTGGCGGCGATACCGACTGCCAGCAAGATGCTGTTACCCCTTGGCCGCTTTTCCGACGTTGCGGCCATTGGCGTCGTCAACGTGGCCACCGATGAGTCAGGCACACCGCGTTTCATTCCTCTGATCTCCCGCAGCGGCGAGCGGGTCGATGCCTCGTTTCCATTGCGGGTCGCTTCGCTGGCACTGGGCATCAATCCGGCGTTCTCGCCTGGCGGCGTTGCACTTGGTGACCGGCATCTGCCGACCGACAATGGGCAGCGGCTGCCAGTCACCTTCTACGGCCCACGCGGCACCATTCCGACCTTCAGCGCTGCGGATGCACTGGCCGGAAAGCTCCCCGCCAAGGCGATCGAGGACAGGATTGTCGTGATCGGCTCGACCGTGACCGGCGGCGGCGACGTCTTCCCGACACCTTTCGATCCGGTGCTCCCAGGCGTAGAGGTGATGGCGACGGCGGCGACACATCTGATTGCCGGCGACAGCATCGTCAGAGACCGCAACGTACGTTTGCTCGATTCGCTCATAGCCGTGGCTCTGCCGCTGCTGCTGATCAGCCTGCTTGCGTGGCGGCGCAGCGCCATCGGCTATGCCATCATTGCCTCCGCGGCGCTCGCATGGGCCGCTTTGAACGTTGCCGCCTTCGCGCATGGCTACTGGTTCAGCGCGGCACTGCCCATCGCAGCAGCCCTGCCGCCGGTCCTGCTCTTCGGCGCCGCCGAGATCTGGATCGATCGTCGCCAAGCCGCGCACTTCGCGGCGCAAAGCGACCTTTTGCAACGCATCGAGGCACCGGGCATGGGCGAGTGGCTCGCGCGCGATCCGAACTTTCTCGCGAAACCGATCCGACAGGACGCTGCGGTCATCTTCATCGACCTCTCCGGTTTCACGGGCTTGAGCGAGGCAATCGGCGCGACGAATGTCCGCGAAGTTCTCAGCGATTTCTTCGAGCTGGTCGACGAGGAGGCGCGCTCGCATGGCGGGGCGGTCACCAGCTTCATGGGCGATGGTGCGATGATTCTCTTCGGCTTGCCGCAACCGGCTGACGACGACGCGACGCGGGCCGCCGCCTGCGCAGTCAGCCTGTGTAAGCGGATGCGGCCCTGGCTCATCGCCCATTCGGCCCTGAGCGACCGAAAGATCGGTTTCAAGGTCGGGGCTCATTGCGGTCCGGTCGTCGCCTCGCGGCTCGGGAGCGGCAATCGCCAGCAAATTACCGTGACCGGTGACACCGTGAATGTCGCAAGCCGCCTGATGGAAGTAGCTGCAGAACGCCGTTTCGAGTTGGCGTTGAGCGCCGCCTTGATGGCCGCGGCCGGGCCGAAAAGCGCACCGCTTCGCTCTGGCCAGCTCGAAGGCCCAGCGCAAGCGCGCATTCGTGGCAGAAACGAAGGCATCGACGTATGGCTCTGGCAGGGACATCCGCTTTGACATTTTGCGTCTGACCAAGTAGGAACGGCCAACTTCTCTGCTGGCAACTGCCGGCCAAGGCGCAACGTGCGCATGAGACTTCCGAAAGATAGACAACATGACAGATTTTAGCGGCGTCGTTCCGGCGATCGCCAAGGCATTGGTGAAACGCGGCTATACCGAGCTGACGCCGGTTCAAAAGTCCATGCTCGACCCTGCGCTTGTCGCGTCGGACGCCCTCGTTTCCGCCCAGACCGGCTCCGGCAAGACCGTCGCCTTCGGCCTCGCGCTGGCGCCCACGTTACTGGAAAACGAAGACCGTTTTGGGCCTGCGGCCGAACCGCTGGCGCTCGTGATCGCGCCGACGCGAGAGCTCGCGCTCCAAGTCAAGCGCGAGCTTGAATGGCTTTACGAAGCAACAGGCGCCCTGATCGTCAGCTGCGTCGGCGGCATGGACATCCGCAGCGAGCGCCGCGCGCTGGAGCGGGGTTCCCATATCGTCGTCGGCACACCCGGTCGCCTCTGCGATCACATCCGCCGGCGCGCGCTCGACATTTCCGCGCTCAAGGCCGTCGTGCTTGATGAAGCCGACGAAATGCTCGACCTCGGCTTCCGCGAAGATCTCGAGTTCATTCTGGATTCCTCGCCGGATAACCGTCGGACCCTGATGTTTTCAGCAACTGTTCCGGCGGCCATCGCAAAGCTGGCGAAGAGCTACCAGAAGAACGCGGTGCGGATCGCGACGGCGACCGAAGAAAAGCAACACGGGGACATCGAGTATCGGGCTCTTGTCGTGTCGCCAAGCGACCGCGAGAACGCAATCATCAACGTCCTGCGGTACTACGAAGCAACTAATGCAATCGTGTTCTGTTCGACGCGAGCTGCGGTCAACCATCTCACCGCTCGCTTTCACAATCGCAACTTCAACGTCGTCGCCTTGTCTGGCGAGCTGACACAGAACGAACGCAGCCATGCACTGCAGGCGATGCGCGATGGACGTGCTCGCGTCTGTATCGCGACGGATGTCGCAGCCCGCGGTATCGACCTTCCCGGCCTCGACCTCGTCATTCACGCGGACCTGCCGACCAATCCCGAAACTCTGCTTCACCGCAGCGGTCGCACAGGTCGCGCTGGCCGCAAGGGCGTTAGTGCACTGATCGTGCCGCTGAACGTGCGCCGCAAGGCTGAACGCCTTCTTGGCAATGCCGGCATCTCGGCCGCATGGGCTCGTCCACCGTCAGCGGAAGAGGTCACGGCACGCGACGAAGCGCGTCTGCTTGCCGACCCCATCTTCGAGGAAGCGCCGAGCGAGGAAGCTCAGGACTTGGTCAAGCGGCTTCTCGATACGCATGGGGCCGAAAAGCTCGCCGCGGCCTTCGTCAATCTCTACCGCTCCAACCAGTCTGCACCGGAGGATCTGGTCGAGGTCTCGGTTCAGGACAGCCGCGGTGGCAAGCGCCGCGAGACCGCCGACGGGCCACGCGAACCGTATCAGAAGGGTCCGCGCGATGACTTCGGGGCGAGCGTCTGGTTTTCGATTTCGGTCGGCCGCAAGCAGAATGCAGAGCCACGCTGGCTGATCCCGATGCTTTGCCGAAACGGCAATCTGACGAAACGAGAGATCGGCGCGATCAAGATGCAGACCGACGAAACGTATGTCGAGATTTCAGCGGCCAGCGCCGACAGCTTCCTGCAGTCGATCGGTCAGAACAAGACGATGGAGCGTGGCATCCGCGTCACGCCCCTCAATGGCACACCCGATTTCAGCAAACCTGCAGCCTCGAAACCCTATGCTGGTAAGAAGGCCTTTGGCGAGAGTCGTGAATTCAGCGACGACCGCCCGAAGGATAAGTTTCGCAAGGAAGCCCGCAGCGAGGGCGAGCGCGACGAGCACCGCGATTCAAAGCCCTGGGGCAAGAAGCCGGGCAAGCCGAAGTTCGAGGGCAAGGGCAGCGGTGGCCCGAAGCCCAAGTTCTCAAAAAAGAAGGGATAACCATCCCAACGGTGGCGCAGTTTTTGCGTCGCCGCTAGAGACAGGGAGAGGATAATGGCAAATACGATCATCTTACCGGTTCCTGTTTTCAGCACCCTTTGCAACGAGGCGTTCAAGCTCCGACGTGCGGTCTTCATCGTCGAACAGAATGTACCTGCCGATGAAGAATTCGATGCACTTGACCTTACGGCGCATCATGTCGTCGCTGTGGCGGGTGGCGAGGTTTGCGGGACGCTCCGGATCATCCATGCGAAGGAGCATGTGAAAATCGGCCGCGTCGCAGTCAGCAAGGCATGGCGCGGACACGGTGTCGCGAGCGCGATGTTGACCTATGCGATGAACGAGCACCGATCCGTTCGTGAGAATCGATTTTATCTGACGGCACAAAGTGACAAAATAGCCCTCTACGAACGCTTCGGATTCGTCGCGTTCGGCAACGAGTTCCCGGATGGCGGGATGCCGCATCTGGCGATGAAGAATTATTGATTGGGCGAGTGGGAAGGGAATGAGGGGACTGCACCGTCGGGAGCGTAGCCCAAATCGCGGAGCTCTCTCCCTAGTGGACGTTCACACCTTTATCGTCGAAAACCTGCAACTGAAGCCGGCACCCGGCTTGCCTGAGATACAGCTTTATACGGCTCATCCCGGCAGCGGGCTCTCGCGTCTCGGATCCAGCGACGAGGAGGATCTACCGCCTTATTGGGCCTATAACTGGGCCGGCGGAACGCTACTTGCTCGGCATATCCTGGAGCATCAAGACATCGTTCGCAATCGTCGCATCCTCGATCTCGGCGCAGGTTCGGGCATAGTCGGGATCGCGGCTCGAAAATGCGGAGCATCCCGGGTGGTTGCAGCGGAGATCGACACGAACGCGATCGCGGCAATCGCTCTCAACGCCGAAGCGAACGGCGTGACAGTTGAAGTAACGATTGCCGATGTTCTCGCCGGCGACCCGCCCGAGGTCGATATTATTCTTGCGGGGGATGTCTTCTACAGTGCCCAGCTTGCGCGGAGAGTTTTGCAGTTCCTTACGGCCAGTCGCAAAGCGGGCATCGAGGTGCTCATAGGGGATCCACGCAGACGGTCACTACCGCTCGCAGCTCTAGAGCTTATCGCTGAATATGCCGTTCCCGATTTCGGCGACGGTTCGACCGGGCAGGCGGCGATTGGCGGGGTGTTCACCCTGGCGGTGGCCGGGTGACCAAAGAGGACGCTTCGCGAGGCGACGCTTCCTGCAACTTCAGCAAGATCTCCAGCGCCAGGTCCGCCATCGCTGCTGGAACGAAGACGTGGTCGTGATGGTAGGCGGCTACCATGTTGCAGGGTATTGAGTGGGCTGCCAACGTCGAAGCTACCGCAGCCGTCAGCCCTACGCCTTCCAACGACGAAAAAACCTCGAGAACGATATGTCGCATCGGCATATCGCAGTTGAAGCCGAGTTCCGCGGCCCGGCTTTTGGAGAGGATCAGGGAGGTTCCTTCGCGCTCGCGAAACCAAGCCAGTGTATCAGGAGCAGCAAGCAGAGCTACATCCTCGTTTGGGGTCACGCAGAATACGAACTCACCCTCCATGAGGGCGGGTGTCATGCCGGACAGCATCGCATGCGTGTCCCGCACGGTCTCATTCGTCATCGCAATCCTGCCTTCAGCTCGCCAGGCAAATACCCGGCACCACAAATAAAACGGCCTCAGTCGAGAAGGTCGGGCCTTAACAATATCACCGGGCAGGGACTTCCTGCGGGCAGTTCCGGGGCATGCGGCGGTCGGATAATCAAGCAGTCGGCCTGGGCGAATATCTTCATCATCGACGAGTCTTGCTTGCCAAACGGCTTCGCCGTCAGTGCGCCTGATGACGATCGCGACAGCGTGGCTCGCATGTAGTCCTGTCGCTGGTCATTGGCACGGAGCGTTACCGTCGTCTCCACCTTTGCCTCGCGTTTGACCGGCGGAAGTGAGGCAAGCTTGCGAATCAACGGCTCCAGGAACAGCAGCCCGCAGACCAGACTCGATACCGGGTTGCCAGGCAAACCAATAACATGCGTCTCGTCGAAGCTGCCCACCATCAACGGCTTGCCCGGGCGCATGGCGATCCGCCAGAAATCGAGTTTCATCCCCGCGGCGAGCAGCGCAGCCTGCACCAGATCGTGGTCGCCCACCGACGCCCCGCCAAGCGTCACGATGACATCGACCTCAGCCTGCCGGGCGCGCTCGACCGCAGCCGAAATCGCGCCCTTGTCGTCGGGCACAATCCCGAGATCGAGAACATCGGCGCCAGCCTTGCGCGCCAGCGCAGCTATACCGAAGGTGCTTGACGCAATGATCTGAGCGGGAGCCGGCGAGCTTCCGGGCGGCAGTAATTCGTCACCGGTGGCGAGCAACGCGACCACCGGCTTGCGCCACACCTCGAGTACCGCATGGTTCATTCCAGCCGCTACGGTTAGGCGCGAGAAGTCCAGCGCAGTCCCCGCCTTGAGCACAGCTTCGCCTTCAAGAAAGTCCTGCCCGCGCGGCCGGATGTGCTGGCCAAGACGAACAGTGAATGTCGTGCGGATGCCGCCGTCGATCTTCTCCGCATCCTCCTGGAGCAACACGCTGTCCGCGCCTGAAGGAACCGGGGCGCCGGTGAATATCCGCACCGTTTCGCCTTTGCCGACGGCACCGTCGAACGCACGACCGGCGGACGACGTGCCGATGAGCCTCAACTCGGCGCCGGGCTCTGGAGCATCCTCGCGGCGCAACGCATATCCATCCATTGCGGAAGCATTGAATGGCGGTTGCGTCAGTTTGGCTGCAACGTCAGCTGCCAGCACGCGGCCCTCGGCCTCCTGCAAGGAAACCATTTCTCTCGTCAGAACCGGCTTTGCGCGCGACAGCAACTGGTCTTGCGCCTCGGCAACGGGGAGCATGCTCATTTGCCATACTCCGGATGACGAAAGTCTCCGGACTTGCCACCCGATTTTTCGAGCAGCCTGATGCCGCCGATTTCCATGGCTTTATCGGCAGCCTTGGCCATATCGTATATCGTCAGGCAGGCAACGGAAACGGCCGTCAACGCTTCCATTTCGACGCCGGTCTTGCCCGTCAGCTTCGCCGTTGCACTGACGCGCAGGCCGGGTAGGTCGGTATCCTCCGTGATGTCGACCGAAACCTTCGTAAGCATTAGGGGGTGGCAGAGCGGGATCAGATTGCTCGTCTGCTTGGCCGCCATGATGCCGGCAAGGCGCGCCGTGCCGATCACGTCACCCTTTTTCGCATTGCCCGTGCGAATGAGATCGAGCGTCGCAGCAGCCATTCGCACGTGGCCTTCGGCGGTCGCAACCCTTGTTGTCTCGACCTTATCGCTGACATCGACCATATGCGCCTCGCCGGAGGCATCAATGTGGGTCAGTCCGGTTTGGCCACCGCTCATCTCACTCGGCCGCCAGCACGGCTTCGCCGAAGAGCAGCGCACGCGTCGCGGCGGTTACGTCCTCCTTGCGCATGAGGCTCTCACCAACCAGGAAGGTGTTGATGCCAACCGCTTGGAGACGCTTGCAATCAGCATTCGTGAAGATGCCGCTTTCGCCCACCAGCAGGCGATCCTCTGGAACCATTGGGGTGAGTTGCTCGCTGACCTCAAGGCTGACTTCGAATGTCCGGAGATTGCGATTGTTGATGCCAACGAGCGAGGATGAGAGTTTCAGTGCACGCTCCATTTCCACGGCATCATGGACTTCCACCAGTACATCCATGCCAAGGTCGAAGGCCTCATCCTCGAGGCGCATTGCTTCGTCATCCGAAAGTGAGGCCATGATCAGCAGGATGCAATCGGCACCCCAGGCACGCGCTTCCTGCACCTGGTAGGTCTCGAACATGAAATCCTTGCGCAGTGCCGGTAGCGAACACGCCGCACGCGCCGCCATCAGGAATTCCGGCGCACCCTGAAAGCTCGGTGTGTCCGTCAGCACCGAAAGGCAGGCCGCACCTCCAAGTTCATAAGCCTTGGCCAGCGACGGCGGATCGAAATCAGGCCTGATCAGCCCCTTGGAAGGACTGGCCTTCTTGATCTCAGCGATCAGGCCGTACCGACCAGCCTCTCGCTTGGCAACCAGCGAACGCTGAAAGCCGCGCGGCGCCGATTGATCCGCCTGCATCGCCTTCAGATCGGCCAGCGACACTTTCGCCTTTGCGGCGGCGATCTCTTCGCGCTTGTAGAGTTCGATCTTCTTCAGGATGTCGGTCATGTCTCTATCCTAGTCGATGTCGTTCGACACGGCGATGAGTTTATCAAGGGCCGCGGCCGTTGCACCGCTGTCCAGAGACTGCGCAGCAAGACGCATACCATCCTGGAGCATCTCAGCTTTGCCCGATATGACCAGCGAAGCCGCCGCGTTGGCAAGCGCGATATCGCGGTAAGCGTTCCTTGCCCCGCTCAGGACGTCGCGCAGAGCGGCCGCATTCACTACGCCATCTCCGCCCTTGATGGCCTCCAACCGGCAAGGCTCGACGCCGAAATCTGCGGGAGACAATTCGAAGGTGCGGATCTTGCCCCCCTCGAGTGCTGCGACACTCGTCTTTCCTGTCGTAGTGATTTCGTCGAGGCCGTTGCCATGGACGACCCACACGCATTCGGAGCCGAGATCGCGCATGACCTCGGCAATTGGCACAACCCACTGCGGCGCGTAGACGCCAAGCAATTGGCGGCGAACACCGGCCGGATTGGAGAGGGGTCCTAGCAAATTGAAGATCGTGCGCGTGCCGAGTTCGACGCGTGTCGGACCGACGTGACGCATCGCCGAGTGATGCTGCTGGGCGAACATGAAGCCCACACCAGCCTCACGAATGCAGCGCGAGATCACCTCGGGGGTTACATCCAGCCTGACGCCGAGAGCGGCGAGGCTATCTGCGGCGCCAGATTTCGAGCTCAGAGCGCGGTTGCCATGCTTGGCCACAGGGACACCGGCACCGGCGACGATAAGGGCGGCCAGCGTCGAGATATTGTAGGTGCCGCTTGCGTCGCCACCGGTTCCGACGATGTCGATTGCGTCGGCCGGCGCGTCGACGGTCAGCATCTTGGCGCGCATCGTCGTCACGGCGCCGACAATCTCGTCGACTGTTTCACCGCGGACGCGCAATGCCATCAGGAAGCCACCGATCTGCGAAGGGGTCGCCTGACCGGACATCAGAATGTCGAAGGCCTCGCGAGCCTCCTCGCGTGTCAGCGGCTCGCGGCTCGCAGCCTTCGCCAAAAGCGGCTTCAGATCGGTCATGCGCTTGTGTTCTCCTTAGCGGACTGCCGCCTGATCGGCGAGAGACTGATTGATCGATGCGCCGTACTGCGTTTGCAGCAGGTTGACCATCTGATCGAGAATGTCGTCGCCGGCCGCGTTTGCCGTTGCTGTGATCTGCTGGTCCTGATTGTTGAGCACGTCACCCGTCGGTTCCGTGTTCACTTCAGTGACCTTGAGAAGGATTTGCGTTGTCGGGTCACCGCCGACGGCATTGGCAATCGTGTCGATCGGGCCCGAGAATGCGGCGTTGACACCAGCCCGGCCGAGCACGGCGTCGTCGGTGCCACGGGTAATGCCACTCTTGCTTTCGACCGTGATACCAAGAGGTGCGGCGATATCGGCGAGCGGCGTTCCCTTCTGTGCCTGCTGCTTCAGTTCCTCGGCCTTTTTGGCGAGCTCGAGCTTCTGCTGTTCGGCGGTCCAGTCGGCGACTGCCTTGTCATGCACCTCGCTGAGCGGGCGATCGCGCTCCGGCGTCACGTCGCGAACGTCGAACCAGAGATAGCCGTCGGTACCGATCGAAAGGGAAGGAGCGTCCGCCCCGGCGTCGGTCCGGAAGGCCGCGCCAAGAACCTGCTGCTTGGCCGGAATATCCTTGACCTCGTTGCCATTCTTGTCGAGGCCCGTGGCGTCGACGGCATCGATCACGACTGCCTTAAGCTTAAGCTGCTCTGCAATTTGTTCCAGCGTCGAGCCGGAGCCGCGCAGATCCTCGATCTGATCGTGTACGTTGATGAGCTCCTGGGAAGCGTTGGAAACAGCCAATTGCTTGCGGATCTCTTCCTTGACCTCGTCAAGGCTCTTGATGCTCTCAGGCTTGATGTTGCTCACACGGAGCACAACCGGGCCGAAGGTACCATCGACAACAGGCGTTGTTCCGCCGTCCTTCGAAACAGCAAAGGCCGCATCCGCGATGGCCTGATCCGGAACCTTGTCCTTGGAGAACTCGCCCAGGAATACGTCGGTTGCCGTCTTGCCCTGATCCGTCACCAGCTGATCGAAAGTCGTGCCGCTTTTCAGTGCTGCCACCGCGGCATTGGCAAGATCTTTGTTCTGGAAAGTGAGCTGCTCGATCGTGCGAGTCTCCAGCGTGCGGAAACTATCCTTGCGCTTTTCAAAGTCTTCGCGAATCTGGTCATCCGTGACAGAGGCGGCATCGGCGATATCTTCCGGCTGAAGCTTGAGGAAGGCAACCTTCCGGTATTCCGGTGCGCGGTAGCGCGTCTTGGCGCCTTCGAACCATTTGGCGAGCACATCCTCGGCAGGCGCCTTGATCGGTTCGATATTGGCATTTGTCAGCAATAGGTAATCGATGCCGCGGCTTTCCTGGCGATAGAGCTTGAGGGCATCGACGAGCGTCTTCGGCGCCGCGAAGCCGTTCGAGACAGCGTCGACGATCTGGCTGCGGACGGCAACCTTGCTGCGCTCCTTAATGTAGTCGTCCTCGCGGATGCCGGCGTTGCGCAGTCGCGATGCAAAGAGGGTACGGTCGAACTGACCGTTAACGGCCTTGAAGGCCGGATCATCGCCGATCAGCTGCGCAAGGCGATCCTGCGACAGACCGAGGTTCATGTCTTCCGCCAACTGATCCAGCGAGGCGCCGGCAACCAGCTGCGCCAGTACCTGCTGTTCAACGCCGAAGGCGCGGGCCTGATCGGCCGTCAGCCGCATCCCGAACTGTTGGCTGAGATTTGCGACCTGCCGCTGGTAGGCCAGGCGAAATTCGTTGACGTCCACATGCTGATCTCCGACGCTGACAACGGTCGTGCTGTTGCCGCCTGATACCAGCTCGCGGGATATACCCCAGATGCCGAAAGAGGCGACCAGAAGCAGCATGAGGAGCTTGGCAACCCAGGTGTGAGCAGCTCTTCTCAGAAGATCGAACATCGAAACGCAAACCTCGCATTATATTCGCCCGTTCGCGGGCAAAGCATTCGACGTTCCTTAGAACAAAGCCGGCAGGAAATGAAGGGTTATCGCGCGAAAACATCTGCACTATATCTGCAATCATTCAAACGCATCGAGCTCAGCAAAAGCCACCGGATATCGGAACCTTTCTCGGGCTAATTCGTTGAACAGCATCCGGAAAAAGAGGAGCAGACAATGGCCGATATGAAAACCGCCTCCGCCCAGTCCGCAACCGCGCGCGTGAAGGCGGAGCTCGCGGCAGACGATCTTTCCGCACAGGTCGCAGCATTGCGCGAAGACCTTGCACGCCTGTCCGAAAGCGTGGTGGCGCTTGGACACGGCGCCAAGACCGCCGTCGCCGATGAGGCCTCGGTGATGACGGAACGGTTGCGCGACAGGGTAAGGGAGGAGCCTATCTTCGCGCTCGCCGTGACCGCCGGTGTCGCTTATCTTTTCGGATTGATGAGCCGTCGATAAGATCGATCGGCAATTTGACCAGGCGAGAGCCGGGCGTGCTGACGCCCGGCTTTTGATTTTGCATGATTGCCTAACGACGAATGACCCGGCCAACAGCAATGAGCAGGCAAGCGCCGACAAAGCCGGCAATCAGATAGCCGAGCCAGCCAGCCAGCGCGAATCCCAGCCCCGAGAGTATGGCATTGGCGACGATCGCGCCCACAATGCCCAAAATGATATTCATCAACAGCCCCATGTTGCTGTTCATGAACTTTTCCGCGAGCCACCCGGCAATGCCGCCGATAATGATAGCGGCTACCCAACCTACGCCTGCGTCTTCCATATGATTTTCCTCCAGAGAAAACGAAGTCAACGCTAGCGAGGGAATTGAGGGATCTCTGACAGCGAGTCTCCGCATACGAACAATAAGCGGCCGGTAGCCTGAGATAGGCCTGGAACACGAATGATGCTGCAAGCCTTGTGCCCGCGTTGAGACTCAATTCTCCCACACGAAAAAGATAGGTGATCCGTTTGGGTGCGCAACGCAAATGTTCGCTCGAAGATAGGCGCTACGGGAGACCAACTGACGCGACCCGTCGTCAAGTTCGTTCAAACCTCGTCGACCGACTCAAGGGTTCGACGATGATGTCCGCCCTCGATCGACCGCAGCACAACCCCTGGACGTCGAACTCAAAAACACTCGACGCTGTCGAGTATTCCTAGGAATCGAGATGCATGCTCTCGGAAGGGCATCGCGAGATGCCTCAAGCGCGCATTCATGAGAGAAGCATCTTGCAATTGCATTTCGCGCGAGGCCGTAGAATCAACACCGTATCAGGAGGGCGTTACGCTAGGCGACCGTTCCAAAAGGCATACCAATTTTTATACACTCGGCCATATCAGCCACGTAATAACAATACCAATACACGATCAGTTCGCGTCGGACCAAGCCACGCTGGATCTCGCCGTTTCCTGCGCCCCCGTAAATCGACCACGCTCTGTTCATCGATTTAACGGCCGATTATGCCGAGAATCGTTTTGCCGACCCGCTTGTGTAAACGAAAAAGCTCATTCTCAACGAAATCATGGCCCTTCCTTAAGCATTTGCTTGCTCAACCTGCAATCTATGTCATGGTAACTTCCTTCACATGAGAGGGGTTCCAGCTATGATCAATCTACAGTCAGTTCGTAATGACACTACCCATGACCAACGTCTACTCGATTGCCGTGCCGATGTTGAACCAGCACTCCATCAGATCATCCGCGATGCGCAGCAAAAAGGGTGGGCGCCTGCGGAGGTTGCAATGGCCATCGCGGATGCGGCGGACGACTATATTCTGTTGCTGGCCAGCCGGAAGGCGACGTCGCATTGATAAGTGTCACATTGGGAATTTGGGGCAAGGACACGAAACGATCTGTGGACAGGTGACGACAATGGAGACCAGCATCTGCCCGCAGACAACACGGCCATACTGCAAAGAGACGGCGCCAATCTTACTTTCGTGGAGCGCTGAGGTTCGAACAGAAAACACTCTGACTGGAATCACCTGAGGACTGCTTCATCGCGTTTCACTTCTTTAAAGGACCAACCTCGGTGTCGCTGGTCGAGCGCGGTGACCTGGTGGTAGCCACACGATCAAGCGTGTCATGTATTCTCACGCGGGCCTATGTGGCGCGGAAGGAGAAGCTCGAATGAACAGATTTCTCGCACTTGCAGCAGCCGGAGCACTGGTCAGCCTTTCCGCGATCATTGCAGCCTGCACCACAAACTCCGATCAGACCTCGTCAATCGGATTTTCATCGTCCTATCAATACAATCGCTCTGCAAATCCAGCCTGTTCGGGTGGGTTCAGACCGAGCAACGGCCGCTCCTGCAGTTACTAGCTACGCAAGTCGAGCACGTAAAAAGGCACGATGCGTTTTTCACCGCAAAATCCATGCTCGGTCGTTGAATTGTGGTGAGAGCGTCGGGGTTCGAACCCGAGACCTACTGATTAAAAGTCAGTTGCTCTACCAGCTGAGCTACGCTCTCCCTGATGCCGAACGGTTCGCCCGGCTGGAAGTGCGCGGAACATATGCAGGTGCCCCATTGCGGTCAACCAAAAAATCATCGTTCCCTGTGCATTAGGCACATTTCTTGCGAACGGGCCTGAAAGGCAGCTACCAGCCTATGGGGGCTTCGCCACCGGTTTTACCTGATTGCGCGAGCCCGTCGTTTGCAATGTCCAAAGACCACAAAAGAAAAGCGCCCGAAGGCGCTTTGTCAAAGTTGGGGGAAACGAGATCATGAACCGGACGGGCGAAAGCTCGACTGCCGTTTCGTTGGCCACCCGGGGAAAGCGGAAAAATCCGGGCATCCTTTCGCGCCGCCGCGTCCGCTTGGCGCAGCTCATAATCTCGCCTTATAAATGCACGAAGCGTCAGAAGGTTCCCCCAAAAAAAATTAAATGAATCAATCCCTTCTGAGGGCCATTCAATATCTTCACAAAGTCACGCGACGCTCTAGCTAGCCCCTTGTACAACCAAGGAGAATGCGATGACCAGCGTGACCACATCTGCACCGACGACGACCCGAAAAGTGTTGCGCGGACGACCTTACAGCCTCGGGGAGTTTACCAGGAAATATCGTCTCGACGAAACCGAAGCGAAACGGCTTTATGAGAAGTTCGGGCCATCTGCCACAGAACTCGATCTGCTCATGGCCGCCAAGCGTCGTCTGCCGGCTCACTGATGATTTTGTCAACGCGCATCCGGAGTGGGGCAGCCTCTACTGCACGGCGCACTAGCAGTTGGAGCGGGCTACTCCGCGTCGGGCTGCCACTGCAGGGACTGCCGCAAGTCGAGTGGATCCGTTTTTCCTCGTCTTTGCAGTTTTGGCCGAGGTGATCCTTCGAGGAATCCACCTGTACGGGTCGCAGCTTCTGTCCACGATGTGGCGGCTGCATTCTCAGCCTTAGCGATGAGCTCCGCAACAATTCGAATGGGTTCACTGAAGGATCCTCTGATCGATCTCCAGTCGTTTCAATGTTTTGGATCAAAGACGGCGAAATCTGGCTGCGCCCGATAGAGGGAGGCACCGGGCAATACGAAGCAATGCCCTTGAGGCCAATTGATCCTACGGAAAACTGAACTTTCATTACCAAGATTTCATTTCATTCCACCGCCATTTCGTGCCAATCCGGGCCGATGCTAATCTGTCGTTCAGCTTCGACGTGCTCATCTTGCTGACGGCTGCATTGCCGCACGTTGATCGAGGCCGGAATGAACGACGTCAAGGATATGCACGAAACCAATCCAACAAAGGCGAGCGCCGATCTGGCGGCCGTCCTTGCGGCCTCACGCAAACAGTCCAAGGGCAGTTGGCGTGGTCGCCTATCGGTATTGCTTCTGCTGATTCTTGCCGCCGGCGGCGTGACCTACTTCTATTCGCGGCAAGAGGGCAACCAATACAGCTACGCCACTCAGCCTGTTAAGCGCGGCAACCTAACCGTGCTGGTCACCGCTACAGGATCCGTGCAGCCGACGGAGCAGGTGGATATATCAAGCGAGCTGTCCGGAACGGTTCGCGACGTAAACGTCGACTACAACAGCGAGGTCAAGGCCGGCGAGGTTCTTGCCGCGCTCGATACGAACAAGCTTGAAGCCGACGTCAAGAGTTCGCGTGCGAAGCTTGATTCGGCCAAAGCCAACGTTGTGAAGGCCACGGCTGACCTCGAGTCGGCGCAGAGCTCGTTCCAGCGCTTCCGCAATCTCGTTCAAAGCAACGTGTCGACTCAACAGAGCCTTGAGGACGCGCGTTACAAGTTCGATTCTGCGGTCGCTGCCAAGGACATTAATGTCGCTGCTGTGCTCTCTGCCGAGGCTGATTTGCGGCTTGCCGAGGTCAACCTCGCCAAAGCGAAGATCGTCTCGCCGATCAACGGCGTAGTTCTGACGCGTTCGGTCGATCCGGGCGCGACAGTGGCGGCGTCGCTGTCGGCGCCCGTGCTTTTCGTGATCGCCGGCGATCTGAGGAAGATGGAGTTGCAGGTCGATGTCGACGAGGCCGATGTCGGTCAGATTGCCGTCGGCCAGAAGGCGACGTTCACTGTCGATGCCTATCCCAACCGGACCTTTCCGGCCGAGATCAAGCAAATCCGATTTGCATCAGAGACAACGAACAATGTCGTGACCTACAAAGCGATCCTGTCGGTCGACAATGCTGACCTATTGCTGCGGCCGGGCATGACTGCCACGGCGGACGTCACTGTCGAAGCGATCAAGACTACTCTGATGTTACCCAATTCGGCGCTTCGCTATGCGCCGCCGCCGGCTGTAGAATCTTCCCGGAATCGCGGCATCTTCGGATTGCTCAGGCCACCCCGGATGGGACCGCGGACTGGCAACCAGGGCGGCGAAGCCCTAACTGGAGCAAAGCGGCGCGTTTGGGTTCTGAATTCAAACAAGCCGGCAGCCGTGATCATCCAAGTGGGGTCCTCCGACGGACAATTCACTCAGATCGTTTCTGGAGACCTGAAGGAAAACGACGCCGTGATTACCGACGCCACCGCGCAGGCGAAATAGGCGAGGGTCACGATGACGAGCCCGCCACTCATCGAATTCAAGCAAGTCTCGAAGATCTACGGTCAGGGGGAGGCGGCAATTCGCGCCCTCGATCGAGTTGATCTGGCGATCCGCGAGCATGAATTCGTCGCCATCATGGGACCCTCCGGTTCGGGCAAGTCGACGGCCATGAACATTCTTGGCTGTCTCGATGTGCCGAGCGCCGGTGATTACATTTTCCAAGGCGTGTCGACACAGGGCTTCGACCGCAGCCAACTGACGTTGCTGCGCCGCCATATGCTCGGCTTCGTATTCCAGGGGTTCAACCTGCTGCCGCGCACGTCGGCTTTGGAAAATGTCGAACTGCCGCTGATCTACCGCGGCATGTATGCAAGCCAGCGTCACCGCCAGGCCAAGGAGGCGCTCGCGCTTGTGGGCCTTTCCGGGCGCGAACATCACAAGACGCAGGAACTGTCCGGCGGCCAGCAGCAACGCGTCGCCATTGCCCGGGCGATTGTGACCGAACCTTCGCTGCTTCTGGCGGATGAACCGACCGGTAATCTCGATACCAAGACCAGCATTGAGATCATGGACTTGATGACGCGATTGAATCGCGAACAGGGCATTACGATCGTCATGGTCACGCATGAGCCGGACATTGCGGCCTACGCCCAGCGGCTGCTTCGCTTTATCGACGGCAAGCTCGAGACAGAAGGCGAGCATCGCGGGAGGGCGAATCATGTTCTTTGAGACGCTGAAACTCGCGCTGCGCGCAATCAGTCGCAACATCCTCCGGTCGTTCCTTACCGTGCTCGGTGTCGTCATTGGCGTGGCGGCCGTCATCGCGCTGGTGACGATCGGCAACGGCACGACCGCCCAGGTCTCGGCCGAGCTTTCAAGGCTCGGCACTAACATGCTGTTTGTACGTCCGGGTCAATTCGGTCCCGGTCGCGCAAGTTCTGAGGCCCGTCGATTCACTGTCAAGGATGTTGATGCCATCCGCGATCAGGTCAATGGCCTGCGCGCCTCAGCACCGCTCAATCAGACGACCGCGACCGTCATCTACGGCGGGCAGAGCCACTCGACGACCGTGATGGGAACGACCAACGACTATTTCATCGCCCAGGACTGGGACATGGCGATCGGCCGCACCTTCGACGCGGCAGAAGAGCGTGGGCGCCCGCGCTGCATCCTCGGCGAGACCGTGCGCTTGCAGCTCTTCGGCGCAGCCGACCCGACGGGGCAGCAGATTCGCGTCGGCAAGGTTTCGTGCAGCGTCATTGGCGTCCTTGCCAAGCGCGGCCAGTCCGGCATGGGCAACGACCAGGACGATGTCGTCGTCATGCCCGTCAAGGTCTATCAACGCCGGATCGGTGGCAAAGCGAACGCCAATGTCCAGATGATTGTGATCTCGGCGCGCGACGGTGTTTCGACGACGAAAGTTCAGGACGAAACCGAAAACCTGCTTCGCGAGCGTCGGAAAATCATCCCTGGTCGCGAAGATGACTTCAGCGTCAATGACATGACGCAGATTGCGGACGCAATGACCGGCACCACGACGCTGTTGACCAGCCTACTCGGAGCAGTCGCCGCGATCAGCCTGCTCGTCGGCGGCATTGGGATCATGAACATCATGCTGGTATCCGTGACGGAGCGCACCCGAGAGATCGGTATACGGCTGGCGATCGGCGCGCTGGAAAACCAGGTGTTGCTGCAGTTCCTTGTCGAGGCTGTGGCATTGTCGGTATTCGGTGGCGTCGCGGGGATACTGCTGGGGGTCGGACTCGGCTATGGGGCAGTAACCGTCCTCAAGGTGCCTTTCGTGGTCAACCCCACTATGATCGCCGTGGCGTTCGTGTTCTCCGCCGCGATCGGGATGGTCTTCGGGTATTTCCCGGCACGCCGTGCCGCACAGCTCAACCCGATCGAGGCGCTGAGGCACGAGTAGGTGCCGTCCAGTCTTCCATTTTGCAACATGATCCGCGCTCGGCGCCAGCTTGCCGTTCGCGCGGACGCTGATATATCATGAGCTTTTACAGTCGCCTTCGCGACACCAGACATTTTCCGAAGCCACGGATACGCGAATGCAGAACTCACTCAGTCACCTTGCCTATCTCACCCTAGAGCATGCGATCGTGACGCTGACGTTGCAACCAGGCGCTTTAGTCACCGAGAAGCACTTGATCGACCTTGCCGGGCACGGTCGAACACCCGTGCGCGAGGCGATTCAGAAGCTGGCGTGGCAAGGGTTGATCGTGGTGAAGCCGCGTGTCGGATTGCAGGTGGCCGAGATCAAGCCGACGGACCATGACAATGTCATGCAGGTCCGCCGGGAGCTCGAGCCGATTGCGGCCGCACTGGCCGCCGACTTCGCCACCTCAGAGCAGCGCAGGGAGCTGGGCGAATGTGCGCAAGCGATGGAAGTCTGCGCGGCAACCGGCGACTTGGCGGCATTCTTCGCCGCCGACAAGGCCTTTGACGAAATCCTGGAAGAAGCCTGCCCCAACGCCTTCATAACGTCGGCCCTTGGACCGGTTCAGACCCATTCGCGTCGGCTCTGGTCCGCGTCCACGAGTCCCGACCGAATGGATCAGTCCATCTCGTTGCACGTCACAGTCATACGGGCCATTCAGCAGGGGAGGTCCAAGGATGCCGGCCAAGCTATGAGCGCGCTGATCAACTATCTCAGCAGCCATAGTTGAAAACGGCCCTGTTAAGGGCCGTCGATCAGTGTATCTAGCGGGATTTAACCTACGAACGCACGTTCGATGACGAACTCCGCCGGCTTGCTGTTTGCGCCCTCATTGAGGCCGGCCTTTTCCAGCAGATCCTTCGTGTCCTTCAGCATCGCAGAGGAACCGCAGATCATGCCACGATCGATTGATGGATCGAGCGGCGGAACGCCGAGATCGGTGAAGAGCTTGCCTGACGAAATCAGATCCGTAATACGGCCGCGATACTCGAAGTCCTCGCGGGTGACCGTCGCATAGTGGCGCAGCTTGTCACCGACGACTTCCTGCAGGAGTTCATCATTTTTGATTTCTTCGACCAGATCGAAACCATACTTCAGTTCCGCCACGTCGCGGGTCGTGTGGGTGAGGATGACCTCCTCGTACTTCTCATAGGTTTCCGGATCGCGGATCAGGCTCGCGAAGGGTGCAATGCCGGTGCCGGTCGAAAACATATAAAGACGACGGCCGGGCGTCAGCGCGTCGAGCACCAGCGTGCCTGTCGGCTTCTTGCGCATCAGGACCTGGTCGCCTGGCTTGATCGCCTGCAGATGCGAGGTCAGCGGGCCGTCCGGCACCTTGATCGAGAAGAATTCGAGTTCTTCAGCCCAGGCGGGGCTTGCGATCGAATAGGCGCGGAAAATCGGCTTGCCGTCAACCATAAGGCCGATCATGGCGAATTCGCCAGACCGGAAACGGAAACCCTGCGGCCGCGTCATCGTGAACCGGAACAAGCGATCCGTATAATGCGTCACGCTGAGCACGGTTTCGGCATAGACTCCGGCCGGAATCGGGGAGGCGAAGTCTTCGGTCTTTGCAGGGGCGTTCATTTCGGTATCGGATCCCGTATTCGTCGCACAATGTTTTCGATGCCAGCGAGATATTACAAATAGTGTCGTGATTAAAGGTATTCCATTCTTTCTCTGGCGACTTGCACGAAATATGCGTGTCGCGGTCAGGATTCCTGCGCCTTCCCACGCTTCATCGCTTTTGCGCTGGCGAAGCGAAGCAAAGGATGCATATTAGGCAAAAACCGCGTCTGCCGCGCGCGGACGCCATAGGCTGCTCGGGGAAACATGAAGATTTTCAATTACAAGCGCGTACCTTACGCGGAAATGCGCGCATTCTCCGTCCATATTCTGACGGCATCCGGGTCCTTTCTCGCATTTCTGGGCGTCGTCGCGGCCGCCGAGCATCGGTTCATCGATATGTTCTGGTGGCTGGGCCTCGCGCTTCTCGTTGACGGCATCGATGGGCCGATCGCCCGCAAGGTCAGTGTCAAAGAAGTGCTGCCAAACTGGTCGGGCGATACACTCGACAATATCATCGACTATGTAACCTACGTTTTACTACCGGCGTTCGCGCTCTACCAGAGTGGCATGATCGGTGAGCCATGGTCCTTCGTGGCAGCAGGCATGATCGTTGTATCCAGCGCAATCTACTACGCCGATACCGGCATGAAGACTGAGGAGTACTTCTTCTCCGGCTTCCCGGTGGTCTGGAACATGATCGTCTTTACGTTGTTCGTCATCGATGCCAGTGCAATCACAGCACTCGCCGTCGTCCTCGTCTCGGTCATCCTCACCTTCCTGCCGATCAATTTTCTCCATCCAGTCCGCGTACAACGCCTCAGGCCGCTCAACCTCGGTGTCTTCTTCTTATGGTCGGCGCTGGGAATGTATGCGCTGCTGATGCATTTCGTGATCCCGCAATGGGCGCTTGCCCTCTTTATCCTTAGCGGTATCTACCTCTACTGCATCGGCGCCGTGCTGCAGTTCTTCCCTGCGCTTGGACGCGATTAGGAGAAGGCAATGGCGAAAACGCAGGCGGTTTCATTCAGCAAGACCGGCGGACCTGAAGTTCTCGAATACATCGATATCGAGCTGCCGCCGCCCCGCGCAGGAGAAGTCCAGATCAAACACGCCGCCATCGGCCTGAACTTCATCGACGTTTACTTCCGAACTGGGCTCTATAACGCGCCGCATATGCCTTTCGTGACTGGCAAGGAGGCGGCTGGCACGGTTACAGCTGTCGGCCAAGATGTGAAGGAGTTCAAGGTTGGCGATCGTGTCGCCTATGCCGGTGCGGATGGCGCCTACAGCGTCGAGCGAAACATCGAAACCAAGCACCTCGTCAAGGTTCCGGACGGAATTCCGCTAGAAACTGCAGCCTCGATGATGCTGAAGGGGATGACCGCGCAATATCTGCTTAACCGGACGTACAAGGTTGGACCGGGTACTGCGGTCCTATTCCACGCGGCAGCCGGCGGCGTCGGCCTCATAGCCGGCCAATGGGCCAAGGCGCTCGGCGCGACGGTGATCGGCACGGCGGGGTCGGACAGCAAAGTGCGTTTGGCGCTCGAGCATGGCTACGATCACGTCATCAATTATAGCACCGAGAATTTCGCAGAACGTGTACGCGAGATCACCAGCGGCGCTGGCGTCCACGTCGTCTATGACTCGATCGGCCGCGACACGTTTCCGCAATCGCTGGATTGCCTGAGACGGCTCGGCATGTTCGTCTCATTCGGCCAATCCTCGGGGCCGATCGAGAACTTCACGCTCGCCATGCTCGCACAGAAGGGATCGCTCTTTGCAACGCGCCCCACGCTTTTCACCTACATCGCCACACGCGAAGAGCTAACCAATTGTGCAAACGCGTTATTTGATGTTGTTTTGAGCAACAAAGTGCGTATCAATATCAACCAAACCTATCCATTGCGTGAAGTCGGGCGGGCTCACATGGAATTGGAATCCAGGAAAACTACCGGAACTACGCTGCTGATCCCATAATGACCCGAACGGGCAGGGTCGGCAGAGAGAAATGAGGGGAACGTGTCGTTATCTGATGTGCCGGGTTCCGGTGCGTTATTGTCGGTTCAGCAACTGACGAAACTCTTCGGCAGCTTTGCTGCCTGCAACCACATCGACCTCGATATAGCCCCTGGCGAAATCCATGCTCTCCTTGGTGAAAACGGCGCCGGCAAATCGACGCTCGTCAAGATGCTGTTCGGCGTGCTCGAGCCGACCGAGGGCAATATCCTGTGGGAAGGCCAGCCGGTTTCGATCGGTTCGCCGGGCGACGCCCGCAAGCTTGGCATCGGCATGGTCTTTCAGCATTTCTCGCTCTTCGAGGCGCTGACCGTCGCTGAAAACATCGCGCTTTCGCTCGACGACAGCATTCCGATCGGCAGGATTGCGGAAGAGGCAAGGGCGCTCTCGCGCGCCTACGGCTTGCCGCTCGATCCCTATGCCCACGTTGCCGATCTCTCCGTCGGCGAACGCCAGCGCATCGAGATCGTCCGCGCGCTGCTGCAAAACCCCAAACTCATTATCCTTGATGAGCCGACCTCGGTGCTGACGCCGCAGGAGGCTGACAAGCTTTTCGAAACGCTCTTCAAGCTGAAGGCCGAAGGTAAATCGGTCCTCTACATCAGCCATCGGCTGGAAGAAGTTCAGCGCATCTGCGACCGCGCGACAGTGTTGCGCAACGGCACAGTCACGGGTGCCTGCGACCCACGTCAGGAGACGCCAGCTTCTCTCGCCCGCATGATGGTTGGCAGCGACGTCGCGACCGTTACGCATCCTGACCGCGGCAACAAGGGCGATGTGCAGCTTGCGGTAACCAATCTTTCCGTCGCCGCACGCACACCTTTCGCGATGCCACTGAGGGAGGTGTCTCTGGCGGTCCGCTCCGGCGAAATCCTGGCGATCGCGGGCGTTGCCGGAAACGGACAGGGCGAACTCTTCGATGCGCTTTCGGGAGAATATCCAGTGAGTTCGCCGGATGCGATCACGATCCGTAAGAAAGCCGTCGGTACCCAGGGCATCACGGCTCGCCGCCTGCTTGGCGCCGGTTTCGTGCCGGAAGAACGCCATGGCCACGCGGCCGTCTCGGCCATGAAGCTCTCTGACAATCTGGTGCTGGCGCGCAGCCAATCCGACCGCAAAGCCTTTCTTGGCGGCGCTTTTCTTAAGGTAATCCGCCGCGGCGCCGTCAAGACCGCGACAAAACGGATCGCCGAGGCGATGGATGTGCGTAAAAGCGGCGAGGACCCGGCGGCAGGCTCGCTTTCCGGCGGAAACCTGCAGAAGTTTATCGTTGGCCGCGAACTCGACCGCCAGCCGACGGTTCTCGTTGTCAATCAGCCGACCTGGGGCGTCGATGCCGGAGCAGCGAGCCGCATTCGTCAGGCTCTTGTCGACCTGGCGCGCAACGGTTCTGCAGTCGTCCTCATCAGTCAAGATCTTGACGAAATATTCGAAGTCGCAACGGAGATTGCCGTGATTTCTGAGGGGCGACTTTCTCAGCCCTTCCCGGCGGGAGAACTGTCCCGGGAGAAGATTGGCCTTTTGATGGGCGGCCTGCATGAAAGCAAGACCGCATCGGAGACGGCCAATGCGCATTGAACTCGAAAAGCGGCCGCAGGCCTCTAAGCTCTACGGCTTCGTCTCGCCTCTGCTGGCACTTGGTCTGACATTGATCGCTGGCGTGATCATGTTCGCGCTGCTCGGCAAGAACCCGATCGAGGCGCTCGACGCCTTCTTTATCGAGCCACTAATGGAGGTCTGGTCACTGCATGAACTGGCCGTCAAGGCGGGACCGTTGATCTTGATCGCCGTCGGCCTCTCCGTCTGTTATCGGTCGAACAACTGGAACATCGGCGCCGAGGGCCAGTTCACGATGGGCGCAATCGCAGGATCGATCTTGCCGGTCGTCTTTTCCGATTGGCATTCGCCGGTGGTCCTGCCACTGATGCTCATCATGGGAGCGATCGGCGGGGCGCTGTTCGCCGCCATTCCGGCACTGCTCAAGGCACACTTCAACACCAACGAAATCCTCACATCCCTGATGCTGGTCTACATCGCCCAGCTGTTTCTCGATTGGCTGGTTCGCGGCGCCTGGCGAGACCCGCAGGGCATGAATTTCCCGGTATCACGCGACTTTGCGCCTGAGGCAGTCCTTCCCGCCATATGGGAAGAGTCGGGGCGGGCTCACTGGGCGTTCGCCTTTGCGATCATCGCAGCGGTCCTTGTCTGGTTCATGATGAAATACACGCTGCGGGGCTTCGAGATCGTGGTGCTCGGGCAGGCCGAAAGGGCCGGGCGCTTTGCGGGCTTCTCGTCGCGCAAGATGATCTGGTTCAGCTTCCTCTTCTCGGGCGCACTCGCCGGCCTCGCAGGTATCTCGGAGGTATCGGGTTCGATCGGGCATCTGCAGCCGGCGATCTCGCCGGGATACGGTTTTACCGCGATTATCGTCGCCTTCCTGGGCCGGCTCAATCCACTCGGCATCATTGCTTCGGGCCTTGTGCTTGCCCTGACTTACCTCGGTGGCGAGGCGGCACAGCTGTCGCTCGGCGTGTCGGACAAAGTAACGCGCATGTTTCAGGGGTTGCTGCTATTCTTCGTGCTCTCTTGCGACACTTTGATCTACTACAAGATCAGGATCCTCTGGTCGCGCGTGCATTCGCCCATCGGAAAGAGTGCGTAATGATTTTCGAAGCTATCCTTCTGACGGTGATGACGGCGGCGACACCTTTGGTCATCGCTGCACTCGGCGAACTCGTGACAGAGCGCGCCGGCGTCCTGAACCTCGGCGTCGAGGGAATGATGATCATGGGCGCCGTCGGCGCCTTTGCGGCAGCACAGGCGACCGGCTCGCCCTATATCGGCCTGCTAGCCGGAATTGCGGTTGGCGCGCTCTTTTCGCTTCTCTTCGGTTTCCTAACCCTGACGCTCGTGACCAATCAGGTGGCGACAGGTCTTGCGCTGACGATCCTAGGGCTTGGCGCTTCCGGCATGTTGGGCGAAAGCTATGTTGGCGTGCCAGGCATCAAGGTGCCGCAGATTTACATTCCCTATCTTTCCGACATTCCATTTCTTGGCGCAGTGCTCTTCCGCCAGGATCTTGTGTTCTACCTCTCGATCGTGCTGGTGATCGCCATCAACTGGTTCCTCTTCAAGAGCCGCGCCGGGCTCAAGCTGCGCGCGATTGGCGACAATCACGGCTCGGCGCATGCGCTCGGCATCGGCGTCATTCGTACGCGCTATCTGGCGGTTATGTTCGGCGGCGCCTGCGCGGGACTCGCTGGAGCACAGCTTTCGCTCGTCTATACACCGCAATGGGTAGAGAACATGTCCGCCGGCCGCGGCTGGATCGCTCTGGCGCTTGTCGTCTTTGCTTCATGGCGACCATGGCGAGTTCTTGCCGGCGGCTATCTCTTTGGGGCAGTCACGATCGGCCAGTTGCACGCGCAGGCCTTCGGCATCGGCATTCCCTCACAGCTTCTTTCGATGCTGCCCTATGCTGCGACTATTGTCGTCCTCATCATCATTTCTCATAATCGGCGCACGACGTTGATCAACACGCCGGCATCGCTTGGCAAGGCGTTTGTGCCTGACCGGTGACGAACAAGACAACGAGTTTCAAAGCTTCCAACCAACAGGGGTTAAAATGAAAAAACTAGCACTCGCACTTGCGGCAACTGCCGCACTAGTCATGAGCGTCGGCTCCGCTGCACAGGCTGCCGACAAGACCAAGGTCTGCTTCATCTACGTCGGAACCCGCACTGACGGCGGCTGGACGCAGGCGCACGACCTCGGCCGTCAAGCTCTGGAGAAAGAGCTCGGGGACAAGATCGAAACGCCGTTCCTCGAAAGCGTACCGGAAGGCCCGGATGCGGAGCGCGCGATCGAGCGCATGGCGCGCTCCGGCTGCGCCCTGATCTACACGACGTCGTTCGGCTTCATGGATGCCACGATGAAGGTCGCCCAGAAGTTTCCGAAGGTGAAGTTCGAGCACGCCACCGGTTTCAAGGCAGCACCGAACGTGTCGACGTACAATTCCCGCTTCTATGAAGGCCGCTACATCCAAGGCCAGATCGCCGCGAAGATGTCCAAGAAAGGTCTTGCCGGCTACATCGCGTCCTTCCCGATCCCGGAAGTCGTGATGGGCATCAACGCCTTCGAACTCGGCGCGAAGTCGGTCAATCCGGACTTCAAGCTCAAGGTCGTATGGGCCAACACTTGGTTTGACCCTGGCAAGGAAGCTGATGCCGCCAAGGCGCTGATCGACCAGGGCGTCGACATCCTGACCCAGCATACCGACACCACGGCGCCGATGCAGGTGGCAGCGGAGCGCGGCATCCCGGCTTTCGGCCAGGCATCCGACATGATCGCGGCGGGTCCGAAGACCCAGCTGACGGCGATCGTCGACACCTGGGGGGCTTATTACATCAAGCGCACCAAGGAATTGCTGGACGGCAGCTGGAAGTCCGAACAGATTTGGGACGGCCTGAAGGACGGTATTCTGACGATGGCGCCCTATACGAACATGCCTGATGACGTGAAGAAGATGGCGCAGGAAACCGAGACCAAGATCAAGTCGGGCGAATTGCATCCCTTCACCGGCCCGATCAACAAACAGGACGGTACGCCGTGGCTCAAGGCCGGCGAGAAGGCTGACGACGGCACGCTTCTCGGTATGAATTTCTACGTCGAAGGCGTGGACGACAAGCTGCCGAAGTGATTTCGGCAAGCAATTAGCACGTGCGAAAAGGCGCTCGTTTCGAGCGCCTTTTTTTCTGCATCGCATACCAAAAAGTGCATTTACAAAAGTAATACTATATGATTTTTTCCTATGCGTGCCGCGGGAGGCGGCTTTGGGAGGAAATCATGAAATTGAAGACTGCACTCTTGGGTGCCACGGTTCTGGCTGCCTGCATGTT
Organism: Rhizobium sp. 3T7; assembly: GCF_020166565.1. Lineage (NCBI taxonomy): Bacteria > Pseudomonadati > Pseudomonadota > Alphaproteobacteria > Hyphomicrobiales > Rhizobiaceae > Rhizobium > Rhizobium sp. 3T7. The sequence goes on along the minus strand of NZ_JAIQXS010000026.1, from coordinate 41,865 downwards.
CGGCTCTGCATCGGCTGCAGAACTGGTAGTAGGCTTTTCGCAGATCGGCTCTGAATCCGGCTGGCGCGCTGCCGAAACCACCGTCACGAAGGAACAGGCCAAGAAGCGTGGCGTGGACCTGAAGTTTGCTGACGCGCAGCAGAAGCAGGAAAACCAGATCAAGGCGATCCGCTCCTTTATCGCCCAGGGCGTCAATGCCATCTTCCTGGCGCCGGTCGTTGAGACTGGCTGGGACGCAGTTCTGAAGGAAGCCAAGGAGTCGGAAATCCCGGTGATTCTGCTCGACCGGACGATCAAGGCACCTGAAGACCTTTACCTGACCGCTGTCACTTCTGACCAGGTTCATGAGGGCAAGGTTGCCGGCGACTGGCTTGTAAAGACCGTTGGCGACAAGGCCTGCAACATTGTCGAGCTTCAGGGCACGACAGGTTCTTCGCCGGCCATCGCCCGCAAGAAGGGCTTCGAAGAGGCCATCGCGGGCAAGGCAAACTTCAAGATCGTTCGCAGCCAGACCGGCGACTTCACCCGCACCAAGGGCAAGGAAGTCATGGAAAGCTTCCTGAAGGCTGAGAACGGCGGCAAGGAAATCTGCGCGCTCTACGCCCATAATGATGACATGGCCGTGGGCGGCATCCAGGCGATCAAGGAAGCCGGTCTCAAGCCGGGCAAGGACATCCTCGTCGTCTCGATCGACGCCGTTCCTGATATCTTCAAGGCCATGGCTGCCGGAGAGGCGAACGCGACCGTGGAGCTGACGCCGAACATGGCAGGTCCCGCATTCGACGTGCTCGACGCCTACCTGAAGGACAAGAAGGCTCCGCCGAAGTGGATCCAGACGGAATCGAAGCTCTATACGCCGGCTGATGACCCGATGAAGGTCTACGAGTCAAAGAAGAACCTCGGCTACTGATTTTGACGCTAGAACCGCACCGGTCCATCATGGGTCGGTGCGGAACTGCCGAATGCCAGTCGGGATTTCATGTCCGTCCACGGCGCGGCATTGTCGGTCCCTATCAGGAAAAGCCGCTTTCATGATTCACGATTTCGAGAACGTTCTAACTGCCTCCGGAGTATCGAAATTCTTCCCCGGCGCCATTGCGCTCGACAAGGTCGATTTCTCGCTGCGCAAGGGCGAGGTGCATGCGCTTCTGGGCGAAAACGGCGCCGGAAAATCGACGCTCATCAAATGCGTTACGGGTGCTTATCACCGCGACCAGGGCAGGCTCGCTCTCGACGGCACCGAGATCAATCCGTCCGATACGCTCGCGGCTCAAAAACTCGGCATCGGCACGGTGTATCAGGAGGTTAATCTCCTCCCCAATCTGAGCATCGCCGAGAACCTATACCTCGGCCGTCAACCCAAGCGGTTCGGTATGATCGATGCACGTGCGATGAACCGGCAGGCGCGGGCACTCCTTGATCAGTATGGAATAGACGTCGATGTGACTGCACAGCTGGATCGGTTTTCGGTCGCCGTGCAGCAGGTCGTGGCGATCGCGCGCGCGGTCGATTTGTCCGGCAAAGTCCTCATTCTCGACGAGCCGACTGCAAGCCTCGACACGCAGGAAGTCGCGATGCTCTTTCGCATCATGCGAAACTTGAAAGAACGCGGCCTTGGCATTGTCTTTATTACTCATTTCTTAGAGCAGGTTTACGAGGTCAGTGATCGCATCACAGTACTCAGAAATGGCAGGCTAGTGGGCACCCGCGAAACATCGGAGCTGTCTCGCCAGAGCCTGATCTCGATGATGCTCGGTCATGAATTGGCGAATGCCGAAGCAACAGCGCGGGCGCATTCGGTTTCTGCCGGCCCGGTCAAATACAGGTTTAAAGGCTACGGCAAGCGTGGCAAGGTGAAGCCGTTCGACCTCGAAGTCCGCGTCGGTGAGGTGGTGGGCGTTGCAGGCTTGCTCGGATCCGGTCGCACAGAGACTGCCGAGTTGCTTTTCGGGATCGAGCAGGCTGACAGCGGAACGGCACAAGTCGACGGTAGACCGGTTACGCTGTCGAATCCACGTGCGGCCATCCGCAGCGGCTTCGGTTTCTGTCCGGAGGATCGCAAGACGGACGGGATCATCGGCGACCTTTCCATTCGCGAGAATATCGCTCTAGCGCTGCAGGCGCGCAGGGGCTGGGCGCGGCCGATTTCTCGCGCCGATCAAAACGCCCTGGCGGATCGTTACATCAATGCCCTAGACATCCGCACGACGGACAGGGAGAAGCCGATACGTCTGCTGTCGGGCGGCAACCAGCAAAAAGCGATCCTTGCGCGCTGGCTGGCCACCAATCCGGACTTCCTGATCCTCGACGAACCGACCCGCGGGATCGACGTCGGCGCACATGCCGAGATTATCCGGTTGATCGAAGATCTCTGCGCGAAAGGCATGTCGCTGATCGTTATTTCTTCGGAATTGGAAGAACTTATCGCCTATAGCTCACGTATCTTGGTCCTTCGCGATCGCGAACATGTCGCGGAACTGACGGGCGACAATGTCAGCACAGCGCGCATTGTCGACGCCATCGCCGCCGCCCAGAAAAAGACGGAGGACGCATGACATCGTCGCTCAATGCACTGCTGATCCGGCTGGCGCCGCAGCTCATTGCCCTTGCGGTCATTCTCATGTTGAATTTCATGATGTTCCCGCAATTCTTTAATGTCGTGGTTCAGAATGATCGGCTTTACGGCAGCCTGATCGATGTGCTGAACCGCGGCGCGCCGGTCGCCTTGCTGGCAATCGGCATGACGCTCGTGATTGCAACGAAGGGGATCGACCTTTCGGTCGGCGCTGTGATCGCGATCTGCGGTGCCGTTGCCGCATCATCCATCGTATCCGGTCATTCGCTTGCCATGACACTGCTGGTAACGATCGGGGTCGGGCTACTTTGCGGGGTATGGAACGGCTTTCTGGTTGCTGTCCTCAACATCCAGCCGATCATCGCCACGCTTGTCCTGATGGTGGCCGGACGCGGGATTGCACAGCTCATCACCGAGGGCGTCATCATGACCTTCAACGATGAAGGGCTGATCGCGCTCGGCAGCGGCTCCTTCGCGTTCCTGCCCATGCCTGTCATCATATGGTTGGTCATGGGCGCCCTGGTAATACTGCTCGTGAGGCGCACGGCGCTTGGCATGCTGATCGAAGCAACCGGCATTAATCGGCGTGCAAGCATGCTTTCCGGCGTGAGAACGCCGGTGCTGCTGATGGCTGTTTATATGCTAAGCAGCCTTTGCGCCTCGATCGCCGGCATCATTGTTGCAGCTGATATCAAGGGGGCGGATGCAAACAATGCCGGTCTCTGGCTTGAACTCGACGCGATCCTGGCTGTCGTCGTAGGCGGCAATTCCCTGCTTGGCGGGCGCTTCAGCATCCTCGGCTCATTGATCGGCGCAATGATCATTCAGGCTGTGAACACTGGCATTCTGCTCTCAGGATTCCCACCGGAATTCAACCTGATCATCAAGGCGGTGATCGTCATCGTGATCCTCGTCATTCAGTCGCCAGCGGTTCAATCGGCGGCCGTGGTTCTCAGCCGACGACCGAGCAGCATCAGGGAAGGGCAGATCCAATGAACTCGAAGTATCTTCCTCTCCTTGCAACGGTCGTGATCTTCGTTCTCTCCTACGCAATCTGCACGTTGCAGTATCCCAACATTCTGTCTACCCGCGTGATCGGCAATCTATTGACCGACAATGCCTTTCTCGGCATCGCAGCGGTCGGCATGACATTTGTCATCATCTCGGGTGGCATCGACCTCTCAATCGGCTCCGTCATTGCGTTCACCGGTGTCTTCCTGGCCGTCATACTGCAGAACAGCACAATCCATCCGCTCGTTGCGTTTGTGTTGGTGCTAATCATCACAACCGCCTTCGGCGCGGTAATGGGCGCGATCATTCACTATCTGGAAATGCCGGCTTTCATCGTGACGCTCGCGGGCATGTTCCTGGCACGCGGCATGGCGTTCGTGCTGTCGATCGACAGCATTCCGATCGATCACGACTGCTACACAACGCTGACAAGCCTCTACTACAGGATGCCGGGTGGTGGTCGGCTAACGCTGATCGGCGGCGTCATGCTTCTGATCTTTGTCGCCGGCATATTCCTGGCGCATCGCACGCGCTTCGGTACCAATGTCTATGCCCTCGGCGGCGGCCCACAGACGGCGCAGCTCATGGGCGTTCCAGTCGGGCGCACGACGATCCAGATCTATGCATTATCCGGGTTTCTTGCCGGTCTATCCGGAATCGTTTTTTCGCTCTATACGTCGGCCGGTTATTCTCTGGCAGCAGTCGGCGTCGAACTTGATGCGATCGCAGCAGTCGTCATTGGGGGAACGCTGTTGACCGGAGGGGCGGGATTCGTGGCAGGTACCTTCATCGGTATCCTGATACAGGGCCTCATTCAGACCTATATCACCTTCGACGGGACACTCTCGAGCTGGTGGACGAAGATCTTGATAGGCCTTTTGCTTTTTGCATTCATTCTAATGCAGAAGGTTATTCTCTTCCTTTCCAGTATGAATAAGAGGTATGCCTGAGCGGGGAGGTATTCGTTGCGCAATAGATTGCTTGAGACCGGAAAAACAGGGCGTAAATCGCGAACGAGCCATGCACAGGTCGTGGATGAGCTCGGCAGGGCGATCGTTGCTGGAACTTATCCTGTCGGGAGCATTTTGCCGGGTGACGCCGAACTTGCGCAGCGCTTCAAGGTCTCACGCACCGTCCTTCGCGAAACGATGAAAACGCTTGCTGCAAAAGGCATGATCGTCGCCAAGGCTCGCGTTGGCACGCGCGTGACGGAAAAAAACCTCTGGAACATGTTCGACAGTGAGATCATCGCCTGGCATTTCGACAGCGGCGTGACGGAGGAATTCCTTCTGCAGCTTTACGACATCCGGCTAGCGTTCGAGCCGTTTGCCGCCGGTCTCGTCGCAGAGCGGGCGAGCAAGGAAGACATTGAGCACCTGCGTGAGCTGGCAACGGAGATGGCGGCTCTGGGCCATACCAGCGAAAGCCTCGCTCTCGCCGACCTGCATTTCCACCTCGCCATAGCCGATGCCTCTCACAACCCCTTTATGCGAACGTTGGGGAGTCTGATCGAGGCAGCGCTGGTGGGCATGTTCCGCATCAGTACACCGCCCTCGCAGAACGGCTTTTCAGACATAGCCGATACGCATATGCACATCGTCGAGGCGATCGTCGCCGGCGATGTCGAGGGCGCCCGAAAAGCCATGGAGATTGTGATCATCGACGGCCGCGATCACGTCCGCGACGCCTATGCGGCGATGAGCAAGGCATCCGCCTAATCCATTTTGAGCTTTGTCCCGCCCGTTCCTTGCTGCTATGAGGCAGCCAAGGCCGCACACAACGGATTCTCGGAGCAGATCATGGAACGCACTTGCCTCGCCGTCATTCTCGCTGCAGGTGATAGCACGCGAATGAAGTCGTCGAAATCGAAAGTGCTGCATCCAGTCGCAAATCGCCCGATGATCGCCCATGTTATGGATGCCGTTGCAAAGAGCGACATTTCATCGGTCGCGCTCGTCGTCGGGCGCGACGCCGACGAAGTGGCGAAGGCTGCCCAAGTCGGGAATGTCAAAATCGAAACCTACCTGCAGAGGGAGCGACTCGGCACCGGTCATGCGGTCCTGGCAGCGCGCGAGGCGATTGCGCGCGGATATGACGACATTATAGTGACCTACGGCGATGTTCCGTTGCAGACCGAGGGACCGCTCAAGGCGGCACGGCAGGGCCTTGCCGAGGGCAGCGATGTAGTGGTCATCGGCTTTCATACCGACAGGCCGACCGGCTACGGCCGCCTGCTCGTCAAGGATGGCGAACTGATCGCCATCCGCGAGGAAAGGGATGCCACAGATGCCGAACGTGCCGTGAAATGGTGCAATAGCGGCCTGATGGCGATCAACGGCCGCAAGGCACTCGATCTCCTATCCCGCATCGGCAACGCCAATACCAAGGGCGAATACTACCTGACCGATCTCGTGGAAATTGCCCGTTCCGTCGGCGGCCGTGTCACCGCTGTCGACGCACCCGAAATCGAAATGACCGGCTGCAACAATCGCGCGGAACTCGCCGTGATCGAGCGGCTGTGGCAAGAGCGCCGACGCCACGAGATGATGATCGCTGGCGTGACGATGATCGCACCGGAGACCGTGTTTCTTTCCTACGACACTGCAATCGGGCAAGACGCGCTGATCGAGCCGAACGTCGTCTTTGGCCCCGGCGTGACGATCGACGGCGGCGCCGTCATTCATGCATTCTCGCACATCGAAGGCGCGCATGTCAGTGCCGGCGCAGCCGTTGGCCCGTTCGCTCGCCTGCGGCCGGGTGCCGATCTCGCCAACGGCTCGAAAGTCGGCAATTTCTGCGAAGTCAAGAACGGGAAGATTGGTGAGGGGGCCAAGGTCAATCACCTCACCTACATCGGCGACGCGAAGATCGGTGCCAGGGCGAATATCGGTGCCGGCACGATTACCTGCAACTATGACGGCGTCAACAAGCACGAAACACTGATTGGGGCGAACACCTTCATCGGATCGAACTCCTCGCTTGTGGCGCCAGTCAGCATTGGCGACAACGCTTACGTGGCCTCCGGCAGCGTCATCACCGTGGATGTTCCTGCCGATGCGCTGGCCTTTGGCCGTGCTCGCCAGGAACTGAAGCCGGGCAGGGCAACCGTGCTCCGCGAACGCGCACTGGCGATCAAGGCTGCAAAGAAGACCAAGGCATAAGCCTCAGCGTAACGCGCGGAAACCGAAAGTGACCACTGAGACCATTGAGAAAAAAGACAGAATCGTTACGAGTGGCCTCCAATACGGAAGGCTTTGGGGACTTTTATGTGCGGTATTGTTGGAATCGTTGGAAGCAGCCCGGTTGCGGGACGTCTTGTTGATGCGCTGAAGCGGCTCGAGTACCGCGGCTATGACTCGGCGGGTGTCGCCACCATACATAACGGCGAGATGGCGCGCCGCCGCGCCGAGGGGAAGCTCTTCAATCTCGAAAAGCGCCTCGACGGCGATCCACTGCCGGGAACCATCGGCATTGCGCACACGCGCTGGGCTACGCATGGCATTCCCAACGAGATCAACGCACACCCGCATTTCGTCGAGGGGGTTGCGGTCGTCCATAACGGAATCATCGAGAACTTCTCCGAACTGCGTGACGAGTTGACCGCCGAAGGTGCCGTCTTTGAGACGCAGACAGACACAGAGGTCGTTGCCCACCTCATGGCGAAGTATCTCCGTGACGGCCTCGAGCCCCGCGCGGCGATGCTCAAGATGCTGAACCGGGTAACCGGCGCCTACGCGCTTGCGATCATGCTCCAGAACGCCCCCGACACGATCATGGCGGCACGATCCGGCCCGCCACTTGCGGTGGGCTACGGCTCAGGCGAAATGTTCTTAGGCTCGGATGCGATCGCGCTTTCGCCCTTCACCAATGAGGTCACCTACCTCGTCGATGGAGACTGGGCCGTACTTACGCGAGACGGCGCGACAATCCTCGACTTCGCCGGCAACGAGGTGAAGCGCCCGCGGCAGATATCACAAACGACTGCCTACGTGGTGGACAAGGGCAATCACCGGCACTTCATGGAGAAGGAAATCTACGAGCAGCCTGAGGTCATCTCGCACGCCCTCAGCCAGTACGTTGACTTCGCCAGCAACACGATAAGCGACAACATCAACGCGATCGACTTCAAGGCCACAAGCAGCCTGGCAATCTCGGCATGCGGAACCGCCTATCTCGCCGGCCTCGTCGGCAAATACTGGTTCGAGCGCTACGCGCGTCTGCCGGTCGAGATCGACGTCGCATCCGAGTTCCGTTATCGCGAAATGCCGCTTTCGCCCTCGCAGGCCGCACTCTTCATCTCGCAGTCGGGCGAGACGGCAGACACGTTAGCATCGCTCCGTTACTGCAAGGAGAACGGACTGAGGATCGGGGCAGTGGTCAACGTCAAGGAATCGACCATAGCCCGTGAGTCGGATGCCGTTTTCCCGATCATGGCAGGCCCAGAGATAGGCGTTGCCTCCACGAAGGCTTTCACCTGCCAGTTGGCCGTCCTGGCATCGCTGGCACTCGGCGCCGGCAAGGCAAGAGGAACAATCAGCGCGGAGCAGGAAAGGGAACTGGTCCGCCATCTCGCTGAAATGCCGCGTATCATGAGCCGCGTGCTGAACCTCGTCCAACCGCAGATGGAGAGCCTGTCGCGCGAGCTTTCGAAATGCCGCGACGTTCTCTATCTCGGCCGTGGCACGAGCTTCCCGCTTGCCATGGAAGGGGCCCTCAAGCTCAAGGAAATCTCCTATATCCATGCCGAAGGTTACGCCGCAGGCGAACTCAAGCACGGGCCGATTGCGCTGATCGACGAAAACATGCCGGTCATTGTGATCGCGCCGTTTGACCGCTTCTTCGACAAGACTGTATCAAATATGCAGGAAGTTGCCGCGCGTGGCGGGCGCATCATTTTCATTACCGACGAAGCAGGCGCGGCGGCATCGAAGCTGCCTACGATGGCGACGATCGTGCTGCCTGATGTCAACGAGATCATCGCACCGATGATCTTCTCACTGCCGATCCAACTGCTTGCTTACCATACCGCCGTTTTCATGGGCACGGACGTCGATCAGCCGCGCAATCTCGCAAAGTCGGTCACGGTGGAGTGACCGCTTGTGCGGCCCCTGAAGACTTGTGCGGCTTGGCAATTTCTGGCAGCTTTTCAGATAGGAAAGCATGGGGGAGCTGATTTCCGATAGCCGGCCTGCTCAACGGAGTTATCAGCACGCGATGACGGAAAAACTGCCCCGATTGCCGATAGCCACTCGCATCAGGAACAACTTTCTGGCGGGGCTCATCATTTGTGCGCCGGTCGCGATTACGCTGTGGCTGACATGGTCGGTGGTGCGGTGGGCGGACAGCTGGGTTAAGCCGTACCTGCCGGCGCGCTACGACCCGGATAATTACCTGAACTTTGCGGTGCCAGGCTCAGGGCTGCTGATTGCGCTTGTCGCGATCACGCTTATAGGCTTCCTCGGTAAGAACCTGATCGGCCAGAGTATCGTTCAGTTCAGCGAGTCGCTGGTGCGGCGCGTGCCACTTGTGCGCAGCATCTATCAGAGCGTGAAGCAGATTTTCGAGACCGTGCTGAAGGACAAGACAAACTCCTTCAAGAAGGTCGGCCTCATCGAGTATCCCAGCCCGGGCCTCTGGGCGCTCGTCTTCATCTCAACGGATGCCAAAGGCGAGATCGCGACGAAGTTCAAGGCGATGGGCCAGGATATGGTCTGCGTGTTCCTGCCTCCAACGCCGGTGCCGACTGCAGGATTTCTGATCTTCACGCCGCGCGAAAAGATCGTTCCGCTCGACATGTCACCGGAGGACGCCGCAAAACTTTTGATCTCCGGTGGTCTGGTCACGCCGGAAGAGCTTGCCGGGCGCATGGTGAAACCAGAACGGACACGCAAGCCGCTGCCGGCACCCATCGAGATGTAGCACGGGGCCGCGTCGGCTCACCCCGCATGCAGGAAGCGGATCGCCTCGTCGCGGCGGAACAGGTAGAGCAGGGTGCGCACGGCCTTGCCGCGCTCGCCCGTCAGATCCGGATCGCGCTCGATCAGATAGGCCGCATCGCGGCGGGCAATCTCAAGAAGGTCCGCATGCGCCTCCAGGCTTGCGATGCGAAAGCCCGGTGTTCCCGATTGCCGGGTGCCAAGTAGTTCGCCTTCACCGCGCAGTTTCAGGTCTTCCTCCGCGATGCGGAAGCCGTCTTCGGTTTCGCGCATGATCGACAGGCGCGCATGACCTGTTTCGCCAAGCGGCCCCTTGTAGAGCAGGATGCAGGTCGAAGCCTCGTCGCCGCGTCCTACACGACCGCGAAGCTGATGCAGCTGCGCCAGGCCGAAGCGTTCGGCATGCTCGATCACCATGATCGTCGCATCGGGAACATCGACGCCGACTTCCACCACAGTCGTTGCGACCAGCAGGCGGATTTCGCCGCTCTTGAACGCCATCATCACGGCATCCTTTTCCGGGCCGCTCATGCGGCCGTGGATCACGCCGATGCCCGGACCGAGCGAGGAAACGAGCGTTGCATGACGCTCGTCCACCGACATCAGATCGCTCTCTTCGGATTCCTCAACGAGCGGGCAGATCCAGTAAACCTTCTTGCCTTCTGCCAAAGAACTCTTCAGGCGACCGACGATCTCGCCTGTACGTTCGGTCGGAATCGTGATCGTCTGTATCGGTTTCCTGCCGGCGGGCTTTTCCGTCAGCTTGGAGACGTCCATATCGCCAAAGGCAGCGAGCACCAGGGTTCGCGGGATCGGCGTAGCCGTCATGACAAGCATATGCGGCGTGATCCCCTTCGCCGTCAGCCGTAAGCGCTGGTGGACGCCGAAGCGGTGCTGCTCGTCAACGACGGCCAGCATCAGATTGCGGTAGTTGACGCTGTCCTGGAAGAGAGCGTGGGTGCCGATGACGATCTGGGCCTCTCCCGATGCGATCCTTTCCAGGATGTCTTCGCGTTCGCGCCCCTTGGTGCGGCCGGTAAGCACCTCTATGCCGAGGCCCGCGGATGCGGCAAATTTCGAGATCGTTGCGTGGTGCTGGCGGGCAAGGATTTCAGTCGGCGCCATGAGGACGGCCTGGCCGCCGCTTTCAATGACAGCCGCCATCGCCATCAGCGCGACCAGCGTCTTGCCCGAGCCGACATCCCCCTGCAGCAGGCGCAGCATGCGGTCATCGCCGGCCATGTCCTTCAGGATATCGGCAATCGCGGCATTCTGGCTGTTGGTCGGCGAAAACGGCAAGGCCTGGAGGATCTGCTTACTGACTTGGCCGGTGGCGTGCACGGGCTGGCCGGTGACCTTGCGCAGGCGCTGGCGGACGAGGCTCAGCGAAAGTTGGCCCGCGAGGAATTCGTCATAGGCGAGACGGCGACGGGCAGGGGCTTGTGCATCGATATCCGAGGGATCGCGTGGTTCGTGCAGCCCGTGGAAAGCATCTAATATCGAGGGCAGACCCTGCTTCTGGGCTAGAGCCAAGTCGATCCATTCTGGCAGTTCCGGCGTGCGCGGCAGCGCCGCTTCGATGATCTTGCGCAGGGTCTTCGGGGAAAGACCTGCGGTGAGTGGATAGATCGGCTCGACGAGAGGCAGGTTCTCCGCTTCGTTGGCCTTCACGATGTAGTCGGGATGGACCATCGACGCACGGCCATTGAACCAGTCAATCTTGCCGCTGACGGTTACCTCCTCGTCCAAGGGGAGCTGCTTTTCCAGCCATGCCGCTTGGCCGCGGAAGAAGACAAGCGTCAGTTCGCCCGTCTCGTCGTGCAGGATGACGCGGTACGGAATGTTGCTCTTGCCGCGCGGCGGTGCCTGGTGGCGATCCACCCATGCCGTGACCGTGACAATGGCGCCGTGAGGCGCGCGAGCGATACCCGGCTGGTTTCGGCGGTCGATAAGGGAATGTGGCGCATGAAACAGCAGATCGACGACGCGCGTCTCGTCAGGCGTTTCGCGCCCAAGCAGCTTTACCAGCAGCTCGGCGATCTTTGGGCCGACGCCGGGCAGGGCGGAAACGGGCGAAAACAGCGGATCGAGTATGGCGGGGCGCATGGCGGCAAAATGCGATGAACAATGCGGCCTTGGCAAGGCTGACAAGCCGCTTTCGAGGGGCTATAGAGGCGCATCAACAGGAAGGTAATGCCATGACGGGTGTGTCACTCTCGAGCGCCGATCTTGATCCGCGCCGCCGCCGAATTCTCTTTCGCTGCTGGCATCGCGGTATCCGCGAGATGGATCTGGTCTTCGGGCAGTTCGCCGAGAAGGAGATCGCCACCCTGTCGGAGACCGAGCTCGACGAGTTCGAAACCATCATGGCCGAAGAGGATAACGATCTCGTGCGCTGGATCATGGGAACATGGCCGGTGCCCGAGCGTTTCCAGACGCCGATGTTCGCACGCCTTGCCTCTTACAAGCCGGATTTCGAATATCCAGCCGACGCCCTGCCCAGGAACGCCTAATGATCCCAGGTCTTGACGCAAAGAAGCTGTCAGCTGTCGCCGAACCGTTGACGATCGGCAACGTGCCCACAGGTATGGAGGCCCTGTTGCTGGCCAATCTGGCACGCGCCGGCGAGCCGGTCGCCTACGTGCTTTCTGATGGCCAGCGGATGGTGGACCTGGAACAGATGCTCGGCTTCGTTGCGCCCGAGATCCCGGTCCTCACCTTGCCGGCCTGGGACTGTCTTCCTTACGACCGCGTTTCACCGAGCGCCGACACATCTGCGCGCCGTCTTGCGGCACTGGGCGGTCTGATCGCGCATCACAAGAAGCCACACGCTGCGATCGTGCTGGTGACCGTTAATGCAATGCTGCAAAAGGTCGCCCCGCAGGAGATCATCGAGAGCCTCGCCTTCTCGGCACGTCCGGGAAACACCGTGCGCATGGACGACATCGCCGGGCGGTTGGAACGCAACGGCTTCGACCGCGTCGCTACGGTGCGCGAGGTTGGCGAATATGCAGTTCGTGGCGGCATTCTGGATGTCTTCGTGCCGGGTTCCGAGGAACCTGTTCGCCTCGACTTCTTCGGCGACACGCTGGAAAGCATCCGCAGCTTCGATCCGGCAAGCCAGCGCACAACAGGGCAAGTCCGCTCACTCGACCTCAACCCGATGAGCGAAGTTACCCTGACACCCGATACCATCAGCCGTTTCCGCAAGGGTTACCTCTCCTCGTTCGGCGCGGCGACACGCGACGATGCGCTCTATCTCGCCATATCGGAGGGGCGACGCTATCCCGGCATGGAGCATTGGCTGCCGCTTTTCTACGAGAAGCTGGAGACGGTGTTTGACTACCTCAAAGGTTTTCGACTGGTCACCGATCACACGGTGCGCCAGGCTGCCGACGAGCGTTCCAAGCTTGTCTTCGACTATTATGACGCCCGCCTGAATTCCGGACAGCCCGGCAAGGGGCAGATGGCGCAAGGAACACCCTACAAGCCCGTGACACCCGGCCAACTCTATTTGGACGGAAAGACTTTCGCCAACACGCTCGACGCGTTCAATGCGATGCGTATTTCACCCTTCAACGAGCATGAGGGGGATGCGCGTCGCGTCGTCAATCTCGACGCCCGGCAGGGCGAGCGTTGGGCACGCTCTAACGCTGAGGGTGGTGGCAACGCCGAACGCATTAATGTGTTCGACGCTGTCGTCAAGCACATTGCCGACAAGCGCTCATCCGGCGCAAAGGTGCTGATTACCGCCTGGACGGAAGGCTCACTGGAGCGTCTGCTGCAGGTACTGAACGAGCACGGGCTCGAGCGCGTGAAGCCGATCGACGCACTGAAGGAGATGGACAGCCTTGCCAAAGGCGAGGCGGCGGCCAGCGTACTCAGTCTCGAATCCGGATTTGAAGTCGGCAATCTCGTCGTCATCGGCGAGCAGGACATCCTCGGCGACCGCATGGTGCGGCGTTCGAAGCGGCGCAAACGCGCTGCTGATTTCATCTCCGAGGTTGCCGGGCTCGACGAAGGTTCGGTCGTCGTCCACGCGCAGCATGGTATTGGTCGATTTGTAGGCCTGCGGACCATCGAAGCGGCCGGCGCACCGCATGCCTGCCTCGAACTGCAGTACGCAGATGACGCGAAGCTGTTCCTGCCGGTGGAGAACATCGATCTTCTATCACGCTTTGGCGGCGAGGGGACGGAAACGCAGCTCGACAAGCTTGGGGGCGGCGCATGGCAGATGCGCAAGGCCAAGCTCAAGAAACGGCTGCTCGACATGGCGGACGCCCTGATCCGCATCGCCGCCGAACGCCTGACACGCCATGCGCCCGTGTTGACGACGCCGGAAGGGCTCTACGACGAATTCGCCGCCCGCTTCCCCTATGACGAAACGGAAGACCAGGACAACGCCATCGAGGCTGTGCGCTCTGACCTTGGGGCTGGTCGACCGATGGATCGTCTCGTCTGCGGCGATGTCGGCTTCGGCAAGACGGAGGTGGCGCTTCGTGCCGCCTTCGTGGCCGCGATGAACGGCATTCAGGTTGCTGTCGTCGTGCCGACAACGCTGCTGGCGCGCCAGCACTTCAAGACCTTCGCCGAGCGATTCCGTGGATTGCCTGTGCGCATCCAGCAGGCCTCGCGCCTCGTCGGGTCGAAGGAACTGGCGTTGACGAAGAAGGAAGTCGCGGAGGGCAAAACGGATATCGTCGTCGGCACCCATGCGCTTCTCGGCGCCGGGATCAAGTTTGCCAATCTCGGGCTGCTGATCATCGACGAAGAGCAGCATTTCGGCGTCAAGCACAAGGAGCGTCTGAAAGAGCTGAAGAGCGACGTCCACGTTCTGACGCTTTCGGCAACACCGATCCCGCGCACGCTGCAGCTTGCGATGACTGGCGTGCGCGAGCTGTCGCTGATCACGACGCCGCCGGTCGACCGCATGGCTGTTCGTACCTTCATTTCGCCGTTCGATTCGCTTGTCATCCGCGAAACGCTGATGCGCGAGCATTATCGCGGCGGCCAAAGCTTCTATGTCTGCCCGCGGCTTGCCGATCTCGAAGATGTCCATGCGTTCCTGCGGTCTGACGTGCCGGAGTTGAAGGTCGCGGTCGCGCACGGTCAGATGCCGGCCGGCGAACTTGAGGACATCATGAATGCCTTTTACGACGGCCGCTATGACGTACTGCTATCAACGACGATCGTGGAATCCGGCCTCGACGTGCCGACTGCCAATACGCTGATCGTCCACCGGGCCGATATGTTCGGCCTGGCGCAGCTCTATCAGCTTCGCGGTCGTGTCGGGCGCTCCAAGGTGCGCGCCTTTGCGCTCTTCACGCTGCCGGTCAACAAGGTGCTGACGGCGACGGCGGAACGTCGCCTCAAGGTGCTGCAGTCGCTCGATACGCTGGGCGCCGGCTTCCAGCTTGCCAGCCACGATCTCGATATTCGCGGCGCCGGCAACCTGCTCGGCGAAGAGCAGTCCGGCCATATCAAGGAAGTCGGCTTCGAACTTTACCAGCAGATGCTGGAAGAAGCCGTTGCCGAGGTGAAGGGCGTGGATGAGATCCAGGATAGCGGCTGGTCGCCGCAGATCTCGGTCGGAACGTCGGTCATGATCCCGGATGGCTACGTGCCCGATTTGCACCTGCGCATGGCACTCTATCGCCGCCTCGGGGAGATTACGGAACTGAAGGAAATCGACGCCTTCGGCGCCGAGATGATCGACCGCTTCGGCCCGATGCCGATCGAGGTCCAACACCTCCTGAAGATCGTCTATGTGAAATCGCTCTGCCGCGTCGCCAACGTCGAGAAGCTGGATGCAGGTCCCAAGGGCGTGGTCATCCAGTTCCGAAACAAGGAGTTTCCGAATCCTGCAAACCTGGTCGGCTATATCGCCAAGCAGGGAACGATGGCGAAGATCCGACCGGACCAAAGCGTGTTCCTCACACGTGATCTGCCGACGCCTGAAAAACGGCTGCAGGGCGCAGCCGTCATCATGACGCAGCTCGCGGAAATGGCGAAGACGTAAGGACGTTCAGTTCATGCCTGCGCGCGCTTCGGCCTTCGCCTTGGCGATGTCGCGAAGCGCGCCCGCCAACACATCAGGCGTCTGCGCACCGCTGACGGCATACTGTTGATCGAAGATGAAGAAGGGGACGCCGTTCACCCCCATCGTCTGCGCGGCCTCGATCTCCGCGATCACCAGATCCTTGTCCGCATCGGACGCCAGCAGGGAGGAGATGACGGCTCGGTCCATGCCGGCCTTCTCTGCGATATCGAGCAGGACGGCATGGTCGCCGACATTGCGCCCTTCCTCGAAATTCGCTCTGAAGAGAGCATTGACAATATGGTCCTGCTTCTCGCGATCCTCAACCATCGCCCAATGGACCAAACGATGCGCATCGAGCGTATTCGGACCGATCTTGATCGCGTCGAAGTCGAACTTGATCCCCACCTCACGACCGAGTTCACTCAGCGTCTTGTGCCCTTGAGCGACACGCTCGGCACCGCCAAGCTTCTGCTCGAGCGCCTTCTTCTGGTCGACGCCTTCCGGCGGATAGTCGGGGTTGAGGCGATAGGGGCGCCAGTTGATGTCGACGCCGACCTCGTCCTGAACTTCAGCAATCGCGAGTTCCAACCGTGCCTTGCCGAGATAGCACCACGGGCAGACGACGTCAGAGACGACGTCGATGGTAATGCGTTCCATGGGCTTTTCCCTTTTTCCTGAAATCGAAACCTTCCGCCATCTAGGCCTTGTGGCTGGAGACTTCAACCAGGCAGGAAAAGGGAACCGTCTATTGGACGCTCTGATCCCACCAGGCTGGCAGCTGGTAGCCGTAGAGGGGCACGATGTCGGGATGACCGATCCTCTTGCTGCGCGCAACCCATTGCTTGTCAACGTGATAAAGCGGCAAGACATAGTGTCCCGATAACAGCATGCGATCGTGCGAACGCACCGCGGCGGTAAAATCCTCTGCCGAGCGAGCGGTGAGGATATGCTGGATCAGCGTATCGACGTCAGGGTCGGCAACTCCGGCGAAGTTGTCGGTGCCGTCCCGCTCCTTGGCCGCTGAAGACCAACGTCCCAGCTGTTCGATGCCGGGAGACAGGGATGAGGTGTAGGACTTGACGATCACGTCATAGTCAAAACTGCTAGTACGGCTCTGATATTGGGAATCGTCCACCGTGCGGATCGTCGCGGCAATGCCGAGCAGTTGCAGCGAGCGCTGATAGGACACCGCCAGCTTCTCCTGGTCGGTGTTCTGCGTCATGATCTCGAAAGAAAGCGGCCGGTCGCCAGCGTCGCTCATCTTACCATTCTTGATCGTGTAGCCTGCTTCCTTGAGGAGTGCTGCCGCTTGTTTCAGGACATTGCGATCGCGGCCCGAACCATCGGTCACGGGAAGTTTGTAGGTACCGTCAAGAATCGCCGGATCGATTCGATCCTTGATCGGCCCGAGAAGCTTCAGCTCGCGTTCGTCAGCCGGCACTCCGAAGCTCGACAGGTCGGAGTTCTGCCAGAAGCTCTGGGTGCGGATATAGGCGTTCGAGAAGAGGTTCTTGTTCGCCCATTCGAAATCGAAGATCAGCGACAGCCCCTCGCGAAGCTTCGCGTTGGCAAAGACCGGCCGCCGGGTGTTGAAAACGAAGCCGAACATGCCGCTCGGCAGCTTCGGCTCGAACGTGTCCTTGACAACGTTGCCCGAAGTGACAGCAGGGAAGTTGTAGGCGCTTGCCCAGTGGCCGGGACTGCCGTCCGGGTAGATGTCGATATCGCCCTTCTTGAAGGACTCAAAGAGCGTCGTGTCCTGCAAAAAATACTGGACTGTTATCTGATCGTAGTTGTCGAGACCGACCTTTGCCGGAATGTCCTTGCCCCAGTAGTTGGGATCGCGCTCGAAGGTGATGCTTTCGCCAGGCTTCAGTGATTTGACCTTGTAGGGCCCGGACCCCACGGGAGGCGTGAGCGACGAACGATCGAATGTCTCCGGGTCGATGGCATGTCTCGGCAGGATCGGCGTCGAGCCGGCCAGAATCAGCGGGAATTCGCGATCGGCCTTGTCGTTGAAGGTAAAGCGAACACTGTGGTCTCCGACCCTCTCCATCTTGTCGACGGCATTCAGTCGCGTGCTGAAGGGAACGCGGCCCTTTTCCCTCAAAAGATTGAAGGTGAAAATCACGTCATCCGGTGTCACCGGCTGGCCGTCCGACCACTTGGCGGCCGGATTAAGATTAAACTGGATATAGGTCCGGTCCTCATCCCATTCGACGGACTGGGCCAGCAGGCCGTAAAGGGTGAAGGGTTCGTCACGCGAGCGAAGCATCAGCGTTTCGAAGACGAGGTTCCCGTATTCCGGATCCCACATGCCGCGCGCCGTCGTGCGCATACTTTTCAAGATGAAGGGGTTGAGGCTGTCGAAGGTTCCAACGACGCCATAACTGATCTTCCCGCCCTTTTTCACATCGGGATTGGCGTAGGGAAGATGCTTGAAATCGGCGGGCAGGGCCGGCGCGCCGTGCATCGCGATGCCATGCACCGGCTCGGCGAGAGCTGCACTGCCAACCAAGGTGAAAATGACAGGAAGAACGATCCGGAGCATCGTTGAGGTCCTTTCGGGAACGGCACGATTCGGCGCAAGACTATCACGCAGCCACCGCAATTCACCATCCGCGCCGAATTCTTTCGGATGACCCTGAAAAGGTCAAAGAAATACTGGATATCTGACCCGACGCAATGTAACAGGGGAACCCGAAGTCGGGGGGTCATGCATTTGCCTCATTGTTTTAAGAGGTGGAGTGCGAACAACCCTGTTGGTGAGGATGGCACGTTGTCGTCCCTAAGGGATTTCAGGAGACGGAATTCGTTATGATGTTCAAGGCTGAAAACAAAACGCGGGCAGCCCTGTCCGTTCTGGCAGTGATGCTTGGTGCTGCAGCAGCTCCCGTATCGTCCTTCGCGCAGGATGCGGCGGCCTCCGCCGACGCTCCCGCCACGGCTGCCGGCGCCCCGCGTCTCGGCTGGTACAAGACCTGCAGCAAGCAGGAAGACAACGACGTCTGTGTCGTCCAGAACGTCGTTCTCGCAGGCGGTGGCCAGCTCGTTACGGGCGTCGGCCTCATCAGCGTCTCCGGCAAGATTAACAACAAGAGCCTTCAGGTTTCGGTGCCGCCGGCCCGTCTGATCCCGCCAGGCGTCGCGATGCAGATCGACGGCGGCAAGGCCCAGAAGATTGATTACCTGATGTGCATGCCTGACCGTTGCGTCGCCCAGATCCCGCTGACCGACGCCATGGTCGCCAGCCTGAAGAAGGGCACCGATCTGGTGCTGACCTCGATCAACTTCCGCCGCGCGCCGAACCCGATCAAGATTTCGCTCGAAGGCTTCACCGGCGCATTCGATGGCGAAGCGGTATCCGCTTCCAAGCTCGCCGAAAGCCAGAAGAGCCTGCAGGACAGCATGCAGAAGAAGGCTGACGAAGCGCGCAAGAAGCTCGAAGAAGCCCAGAAGGCTGCCAAGGCTCAGTAATTCCGAACCGTATGACCTTACGAAAACCCGGCGTTGGCCGGGTTTTTTTGTTTCATGATCCAGGCAAAGAAAAACCCCGCGTTGAGCGGGGTTTTGGAAGATGGCACTGAACGTTAGTGGGCGAAGTTCATCTTGGGTTTGAACTGCCCCGTCGGTGCCATATCGAAAATCTGATAGACCTGTTCATTGCGGAGCGGCACGCCGCTCTCGTCGTTCACCAGGTTCTGCTCGGATACGTAGGCAACGTATTCGTTTTCATCATTCTCAGCTAGCAGATGGTAGAAGGGCTGATCCTTGCTGGGGCGCACCTCGGCGGGAATGGAATTCCACCATTCTTCCGTATTCGCAAATTCCGGATCGACATCGAAGATCACGCCGCGAAACGGAAATACCTTGTGCCGAACCACTTCACCGATACTAAACTTAGCTACTCTTTCTTTCATGGTACGACTTCCTTTCATCACCTGATTTGGTGATTGGCCTCACTCAAATCAAGATTTGTGCGAGATCTCGTCACATGAGTGTCACATCCACCTCTTGGCAGCCATGACATCGACAGACGAAGCCCCGACCGAGCCGGGGCTTCGCTTCTTGATGATCAAGCCGAGTAGTACATGTCGTACTCGACCGGATGCGGCGTCATCTCGAAGCGCATCACTTCGGCCATCTTCAGCTCGATGAAGGAATCGATCTGGTCATCATCGAAAACACCACCGGCCGTCAGGAACTTGCGGTCCTTGTCGAGGCTTTCCAGCGCTTCGCGCAGCGAGCCGCAGACCGTCGGGATCTTCTTCAGCTCCTTCGGCGGCAGGTCGTAAAGGTCCTTGTCCATGGCCTTGCCCGGATGGATCTTGTTCTTGATGCCATCGAGGCCGGCCATCAGCATCGCAGCGAAGGCGAGGTAGGGGTTAGCCATCGGATCCGGGAAGCGCACTTCGACGCGCTTTGCCTTCGGGTTGGTGCCGAACGGAATGCGGCACGAAGCGGAACGGTTGCGGGCCGAGTAGGCCAGCAGAACCGGTGCTTCATAGCCCGGGACGAGACGTTTGTAGGAGTTCGTCGACGGATTGGTGAAAGCGTTGATTGCCTTGGCGTGCTTGATGATGCCGCCGATGTAGTAGAGGCAGGTTTCGGACAGGCCTGCGTATTCGTCGCCCGCGAAGGTCGGCTTGCCGCCCTTCCAGATCGACTGATGCACGTGCATGCCCGAGCCGTTGTCGCCGAAGATCGGCTTCGGCATGAAGGTCGCCGTCTTGCCATAGGCGTTGGCGACCTGGTGCACGACGTACTTGTAGATCTGCATCTTATCGGCGTTGCGAACGAGCGTGTCGAACTTGATGCCGAGTTCGTGCTGGGCAGCAGCCACTTCATGGTGATGCTTTTCGACGACGACGCCCATTTCCGACAAAACCGTCAGCATTTCCGAACGCATGTCCTGGCAGCTGTCGATCGGCGGAACCGGGAAGTAGCCGCCCTTGACACGCGGACGGTGACCAAGGTTGCCTGTTTCATATTCGGTGTCGTCGTTTGACGGCAGCTCCGTGGAGTCAAGCTTGAAGCCGGTATTGTAGGGATCAGCTTTGTAGCGAACGTCGTCGAAAACGAAGAATTCTGCTTCCGGACCAACGAAGACGGTGTCGCCGATGCCGGATGCTTTCAGGTAAGCCTCAGCCTTCTTGGCAGTGCCGCGCGGATCGCGGTTATAGGCTTCGCCAGAAACCGGGTCGAGAATATCGCAAAGAATGACCATGGTGGACTGCGCGAAAAACGGGTCCATATGAACCGTTTCCGGGTCCGGCATCAGCACCATGTCGGATTCGTTAATGGCCTTCCAGCCAGCGATCGAGGAACCGTCGAACATGACGCCATCAGCGAACATGTCCTCGTCGACACAGACGACGTCCATCGTCACATGCTGCAGCTTGCCCTTTGGATCGGTGAAGCGCAGGTCCACGAACTTGACGTCGTTTTCCTTGATTTGCTTAAGAATTTCGCTTGCGGTCGCCATTAAATAGTTCCTTTATTTGAGATGACGATGGTTCGCCGGAAGGCGATAAAGTTAGATAGCGTCGATACCGGTTTCGCCGGTACGGATGCGGATAACCTCTTCGACATTGGACACGAAAATCTTGCCGTCGCCAATGCGGCCGGTTTGGGCGGCCTTGCGGATCGCGTCGATGACGGCTTCCGCGTTCTCATCTGCGAGAACGACTTCCACTTTCACCTTCGGTAGGAAATCGACGACATATTCCGCGCCACGGTAGAGTTCCGTATGGCCCTTCTGGCGACCGAAGCCCTTCGCTTCCGTAACTGTAATACCCTGCAGGCCAACTTCCTGAAGGGCTTCCTTCACTTCGTCGAGCTTGAAGGGCTTAATGATCGCTTCGATCTTTTTCATGAGAAAATGACTCTCCGCTTCTCCCGTTAAAAACAGGCTCAGGCCTGCTTTGCGTCATGATGCAGTTATCGTGCCAGTTGGGAAGCCGATTTTTCGAAAAACACCGCCAACCGTGCGAAAAAGTGCGCAACATCAGTGGTTTTCGCGTTTTTTTGGATAGAAACATTCGAAAATCGACGCACTGAAGGCAAATCCTCGCCAATTTCTGGAATATTTGCCCTCACTAATAATTCCAGACAAAGTACCGCGGAAGCCTCTCTTTTGTGCACTTGCATATTTTTTGATCTGCGCAGAGATCAATCGACCGGTTGTTATTTAGGCGATTTCTGTTTGAATGCGGTGATGACCGACGGAATCTCCGAATTGCTCCTTACCCCGGAAGACATGACAGCTGTTGACGCGGCGGCAGCCGCGTCCGGTATCGACAGCTATTCCCTTATGGAACGGGCGGGGGCCGCGGTAGCAGCCATTTTTCTGCGCGATTTTCCGACCGCCCTTCGCGCGGCCGTGCTTTGTGGACCTGGCAATAACGGGGGCGACGGCTATGTTGCCGCTCGTCGGCTGGTTGAGAGCGGTGTCGCTGTCGACGTATTCCAATTGGGCAAACCGGAAAGGCTCAAGGGAGATGCCGCCCGCGCGAGGGACAGTCTGGCGCCGACCAGCGCACAGCCGCTTGAGACGTATCAGCCGCGCAACGGCGATGTGGTTATCGATGCCCTGTTCGGGGCCGGCCTTGCCCGCGATGTTCCCGAGAACGTCTTCGAAGTGATTGGACGGGTGAAGGAGGCGCGGGTGCCGGTGATTGCCGTCGACCTGCCATCCGGCGTCGACGGTCGCACCGGAGCCATCCAAGGAGCGGCCTTTGTGGCGGATCGGACTGTGACCTTCATGACGCGGAAACCCGGTCATCTCTTGATGCCGGGGCGAGAGCTCTGCGGTGAACTGGAAGTCTTCGATATCGGCATACCCGCCCGCATCATCCGCGCTGAGAAGAAGCAACAGATTGCCGAGAACAGGCCAGAACGGTGGCGACATCTGCTGCCATCGAGCGGACTGGAAACACACAAATACAAGCGTGGCCACCTTGTCGTCTTCTCCGGTGAAGCGAGCAGGACCGGCGCTGCGCGGATGTCGGCGATGGCGGGGTTGAAGGCCGGGGCAGGGCTTGTGACAATCGCCGCGCCAGACGACGCATTGGGCGCCAATGCGGCGCACCTTACGGCGATCATGCTGCATGCGATCGACGATGAGGCGGCGCTCCGCGATTGGCTCCGCGACGAACGGCTACAGACATTCGTTCTTGGCCCCGGTTTTGGCGTCGGTGACAAGGCACGCCGGTTCGTGGCAGCGCTTTCCGAGCGGCATCTGGTGCTTGACGCCGACGGGCTTTCTTCGTTCAAGGATGCCCCGGACGAGCTGTTTTCAAGGTTCTACGGCAAGCCGCGGCTGGTGCTTACGCCACACCAAGGCGAGTTCGGCCGACTGTTTCCCGATATCGCCGCCGATGCGGCCATGGGGAAAGTCGAAAAGGCGCAGGCTGCAGCGGCGCGGGCGAACGCCGCAATCGTCTACAAAGGCTCCGATACCGTCATCGCATCGCCTGACGGCAGAGCTTATATCAACGTGAACGCCCCGGTTTGGCTCGCGACAGCCGGCTCCGGGGACGTCCTTGCCGGGATCATCGGAGCACTGATGGCCCAAGGCTTTCCCGCTTTCGAAGCGGCGGCTGCCGGCGTCTACATGCACGGAGAGGCTGGCGTGCGGGCCGGCAAAGGGCTGACCGCGGAAGAACTGGCAACGCATGTTCTTCCGCTCTAGGAACGGCGCTATTGTGCCGTCGCTTCCTGTAGGGCCATAGCCCCGAATGGCGCATTGACCTTGCCTTCGTGGATCATGAAGGCGAAAACGTCCCGCGGCTGCGCCGCGACCTTGCGGCTTGCATCGATCAGCGGCAGATCGTCTGGAAACTTGCCCTCCGCCCAGGTTTCGAGCCGCTTGGCCCAGGCCTTTAGATCGCTTGACGAATAGCATGTCCTGATGTCGTCCGAGCCCTTCTGGAGGCGGGCATAGACGAAGTCGGCCGTCACATCCGCGATCATCGGGTAATCGAAATGCTCGGCGCAAACAGGCGCGACTCCATACTTCGCAAGCAGCGCAACGAATTCCGGCACCTTGAACGAGTCGTGACGCACTTCGACGACATGCTTCAGAGACAAGCCATCCTGCTTGCTAGGCAGCAATTTCAGAAAGCCTTCAAAGTCCTCCGGATCGAACTTCTTCGTCGGCGCGAACTGCCAGAGGATTGGCCCCAGGTGAGGGCCGAGCTCAGTTAGACCCTGGGTCAGAAAGCGCTCCATAGACTCGCCGGCTTCCGTCAGCACGCGGCGATTGGTGACAAAGCGACTGGCCTTAAGCGAAAATACGAACCCGTCAGGTACATCCGCGGCCCATTTGGCGAAGGTCTCCGGCTTCTGCGAGCTGTAGTAGGTGCCGTTGATCTCAATGACTTTGAGCTTGCGGCTTGCATAATTCAGTTCGTCTTTCTGCTTCAGGTCCCCGGGGTAGAAATGATCCCGCCATGCCTCGAAGGTCCAGCCGCCGATGCCGACGCGAATATTGCCGGATTTCGTCATTTCTTCCTCCTCTGATTATATCTGTACGCTGACTTGCTTTGCCATATCGACGATCACCCATCCTGGCCAATGCGGATGCTCGCGGCGACCCGTTTCCTAAAGCCAAACGCGCCGTAGAGCGCAATATCCCGTTCCATGCGCGCATTTGTGTAGAGACGAACTTCCGGAAGCCCCCATTCCCGCGCCGTCTCTTCCGCCCATCGCAGAATGGCAACACCGTGGCCAGCACCCTGGAATCTCGGGGCGACGGCAATGCTGTAGAGCATCATATGGTCTGGGTGCCGCTCGACGACGGCTAACCCTGCAAGCTCGCCTTGCACTTCCCGCAGCCATACCTCACCGCGACCAATGCGCGGTGCGTAATTCTCGCTGACCGGGATCGGTGGACGCCCGAGGAGACGCGTGTACGGAGTATAGGCTTCGGCGGTCAGCGCTCCGACCGCCTGCAGATCACCGAGCGACGCCGCCCTCAGCATCACTCGGCTGCCACTACAGCTTTTCGAGCAGGGCGCCGCTCAAGCAACTCCTTTAAGAACTGGCCGGTATAGGACCGCTCCTCCTTGACGATCGCTTCCGGCGTGCCGACGGCAACGATCTCACCGCCGCCATCACCGCCTTCCGGACCGAAATCAAGAATCCAGTCCGCGGTCTTGATGACCTCGAGATTGTGCTCGATGACGACGACCGAATTGCCCTGATTGACCAGCTCCTGCAGCATTTCCAAAAGCTTGGCGACGTCGTGGAAATGCAGGCCGGTCGTCGGTTCGTCCAGGATATAGAGCGTGCGGCCTGTCGACCTCTTCGACAGCTCCTTTGCCAGCTTGACGCGCTGCGCCTCGCCACCCGACAGCGTATTCGCTTGCTGTCCGACCTTGATGTAACCGAGGCCGACATCCTTCAACGCTTGCAACTTGTCCCGCACGGCCGGGACGGCGGCGAAGAAATCGACACCTTCTTCTACCGTCATATCGAGCACGTCAGCAATCGACTTGTGCTTAAACGTAACGTCAAGCGTCTCCCTGTTGTAGCGCTTGCCGTGGCAGACATCGCAGGTGACGTAGACGTCAGGCAAGAAATGCATCTCGATCTTGATGACGCCGTCACCCTGGCAGGCTTCGCAGCGACCACCCTTGACGTTGAACGAGAAGCGCCCGGGCTGATAGCCTCGCGCCTTCGCTTCCGGAAGGCCTGCAAACCAGTCGCGGATCGGGGTGAACGCGCCC
Source organism: Rhizobium sp. 3T7 (assembly GCF_020166565.1). Classification (NCBI taxonomy): domain Bacteria; kingdom Pseudomonadati; phylum Pseudomonadota; class Alphaproteobacteria; order Hyphomicrobiales; family Rhizobiaceae; genus Rhizobium; species Rhizobium sp. 3T7. Next base: position 16,572 of record NZ_JAIQXS010000026.1, on the reverse strand, counting down.
GTATAGGTCGCCGGGTTGGAGCGCGGCGTGCGGCCGATCGGCGACTGATCGATATCGATAACCTTGTCGATATGCTCGAAACCGTCGATGCGATCATGATCGGCCGGAATTTCGCGGGCGCCCATGACGCGACGCGCAGCCGATTTATACAGCGTCTCGATCAGGAATGTGGATTTTCCACCACCGGATACCCCGGTGACCGCCGTAAAGACCCCGAGCGGGATGGAAGCCGTGATACTCTTCAAATTGTTGCCGCGGGCACCGACAACCTTGATCTCCTTGCCCTTCTTGGGCTTGCGCCGCTCGTCGGGAACCGGAACGCCCAGTTCGCCGGAAAGATATTTCCCGGTCAGCGACCTCGGGTTTGCCATGATCTCCTGTGGTGTGCCGTGGGCAATCACTTGACCACCATGGATGCCGGCCGCTGGACCGATGTCGACGACGTCGTCGGCGGTCAAGATCGCGTCCTCGTCATGCTCGACCACGATCACGGTATTGCCGATATCGCGAAGGTGCTTCAGCGTATCGAGCAGTCGGGCGTTATCGCGCTGATGCAGGCCGATCGATGGTTCGTCGAGGACATACAATACACCGGTCAGACCGGAACCAATCTGTGACGCCAACCGGATACGCTGACTTTCGCCGCCCGACAGGGTGCCGGAGTTTCGCGACAGACTGAGGTAATCCAGGCCGACGTCATTGAGGAAGCGCAGGCGGTCGCGGATCTCCTTGAGTATGCGGACCGCGATCTCGTTCTGCTTGGCGCTCAGCGACTGCGGCAGGACCTCGAACCAGTCACGGGCGACGCGGATCGACATATCGGTCACCTGGCCGATATGCAGCGTATTGATCTTGACGGCAAGCGCCTCGGGCTTCAGGCGGAAACCGCCGCAGGACGGGCAGGGTGCGGCCGACATGAAGCGCTCGATTTCTTCGCGCGCCCAGGCGGAATCCGTCTCTTTCCAGCGACGCTCGAGATTGGTGATGATGCCTTCGAAGTTCTTGTGCGTGGTATAGGACCGTGCACCATCGGCATAATGGAATTCGATCTTCTCGTCGGTGCCATTCAAGATGACGTCCTTGGCCTTATCGGACAGATCGTTCCAACGGGCGCCAAGCTTGAAGCCGTAATGCTTGCCGAGGGCTTCGAGCGTCTGATTGTAATAGGGTGAGGTCGACTTCGCCCATGGCGCAATGGCGCCATCGCGCAACGTGCGCTCGGGTTCGGGCACGATCAGGTTGGCGTCGATCTTCTGCTGGGCGCCAAGGCCGTCGCAGGTCGGGCAGGCGCCGGCTGGATTGTTGAACGAAAAAAGCCGCGGCTCGATCTCGGGAATGGTGAAGCCCGACACCGGACAGGCGAACTTTTCCGAAAAGAGAACGCGTTCATGCGTTTCGTTGAGCGACTTGTTGGCCGAGCCGCCGGCGGCGGTCTCTTCCGGCGGCAGCGGCTTGTCGGCGAATTCCGCGACAGCCAAGCCGTCGGCAAGCCTCAGCGAAGTCTCGAAGCTGTCGGCAAGTCGCGAAGCCATATCCGGTCGCACGACAATGCGGTCGACCACGACGTCGATGTCATGCTTGTACTTCTTGTCGAGAGCCGGCACGTCCGCGATCTCGTAGAACTGACCGTCGACCTTGACGCGCTGGAAGCCCTTCTTCATCAGGTCCGCGAGTTCTTTCTTGTATTCGCCCTTACGCCCGCGCACGAGCGGCGCGAGAATGTAAAGACGCGTGCCTTCTCCGAACTCCAGCACGCGATCGACCATCTGGCTGACCGTCTGGCTCTCGATCGGCAGCCCGGTCGCAGGCGAATAAGGCACGCCGACGCGGGCAAAGAGCAGACGCATATAGTCGTAGATTTCGGTCACCGTGCCAACCGTCGAGCGTGGATTGCGCGAGGTCGTCTTCTGCTCGATCGAAATCGCGGGCGACAGGCCGTCGATCTGATCGACGTCGGGCTTCTGCATCATTTCAAGGAACTGGCGCGCATAGGCCGAAAGGCTTTCGACATAGCGCCGCTGCCCTTCGGCATAGATCGTGTCAAAGGCAAGCGACGATTTTCCGGACCCCGAAAGGCCGGTCATGACGATAAGTTTGTTTCGCGGCAGATCGAGATCGATGCCCTTCAAATTGTGCTCGCGCGCGCCGCGGATGGAAATCGTCTTCAGTTCGCTCATCGTCTTCTGCTTCTGTGCTGGAACAAGCCCCTTATTTAGTGATGCCGGCTGGCGAGTCGAGGCTGAATGTCCGTCCGCTGCAAGGTTTTCGATTCGGTTGACAAGATCATAGGGATAAATTAGAACAAAGAAAGAACAAATTCCTTGTGGATGAACCGGTGATGGACGCCCATCACCGGTGCTCTATGGTTTAAGGTGCACCGATTGTTTCAAGCGCCGCCGGGCAGGGCGGCAGGTAAGGTGAAAGTATGGCTGGCAGCGTAAACAAGGTAATTCTGATCGGAAACGTGGGCGCCGACCCCGAAATCCGGCGGACCCAGGATGGCCGGCCGATCGCCAACCTTCGCATCGCAACGTCCGAGACCTGGCGTGACCGCAACTCCGGCGAACGCCGCGAGAAGACGGAATGGCATACGGTCGTGGTCTTCAATGAGGGCCTCTGCAAGGTCGTCGAGCAGTATGTGAAGAAGGGTGCCAAACTCTACATCGAAGGCGCGCTGCAGACCCGCAAGTGGCAGGACCAGAACGGCCAGGACCGCTATTCGACGGAAGTCGTTCTGCAGGGCTTTAACTCGACGCTGACGATGCTCGACGGTCGCGGCGAGGGCGGGGGCGCAAGCTCCGGCTTTGGCGGTGGTCGTGGCAGCAATGCCGGCGGTGACTTCGGCGGCGGCGATGATTACGGCGCGCCCTCGCAATCGTCTGGCCGCGGCAGCGGTGGAAACTTCTCGCGCGATCTCGATGACGATATCCCGTTCTGATCGCAGCGCAACGTTGGTGACATCAGCTCGACGGCGCGCTGCAAAGTGCGCCGTCTTTTTTGATCTCAGAGCCGGGGGGCGCACAGGTCGTCCCGCCGCGTCAGCTTTGAGAGGTCCAGATGCACCTCCGCTCGCAGAAATTGTCATTGCTACCTGACGGTGGAATAGGCGGGCACAAACGCAATGTCCGCGCTGCAAGGTGGCGTCTCGCTGCTGCAACAAAGTGATCCATTTTCTGCGCCTTAGCCGAATTGGCTAACAAACCGTAGGCATTGTAAGAGATTCTAATCTAAGTAGCAGTGTCTCCCTCTCCAAAAGGATAGGTGCGGCAGGGTTTCCAAATTGAGGGGCTAGCACGATATTTCGTGTCATGAGAGAAATAGGTTCCCAATTTGGATTGCTCACGACCAGCGCAGCACGGCGAATGGTCAGCGAGGATTTATTGGAACTCGGTTTGGATCTCGACCGCCTAAGTGAAGATCATTTGCGGAGGCTCTGGGCCGAATTCAAATCGATCCGGGCGCAAGAGACGCATGTGAGGTCGATCGCGATCCGGATCTTCGTCTGGTATATCGTTGAAAGCAAGTTGTTCAACTCGTCCGCGATGCGCAGATCCGGTGCTGTCGGCAGATCAATTGCAACCATGCGGGCATGGACAGCCAGCGATCCGGCTCTAGAGCCAGTTGTCGTCCGTGAAGCCGAGGCAATAAAGCTCTTTCTTTACCAGATATTTGAGAACGCCGCGGCCCCCCGAGGAACGATCGTGGAAGCGCAAACGCGGTTGCTGCAGGCATAGAACGCAAGTGCGAGGGTCGCTGCACTCGCGGTTGCCGCAAGAGAAACCCTGGCTCAATCTAGCCAGCCGGCATCGTCCCCAGCGTGGACTTCAAGCCATCGACCACGAACTGCGTGGCAAGCGCAGCCAGGATGACGCCGAGAAGTCGGGTCAGAATTGCGCGCCCCGTAACGCCGAGGAAGCGATCGAGCCGGTCGGCAATCAGCAGCGCCAGAAACAGCAGCAGCAAGCTTGATGCAATGACGATGATCAATTGCGCACGCTCGAGTGAACCCTGCATCGACCCAGCAATCAGGATCGTTGCCGAAATGGCGCCAGGACCGGCGATAAGGGGAATCGCCAAGGGAAAGACCGAAATATTGTGGATGTGATCGACGGTGATCGCCGCCGTGCTGGTCTTCTCCTTACGGTCCTGCCGCTTCTCGAACACCATTTCAAAAGCGATCCAGAACAAGAGGAGACCACCGGCGATACGGAAGGCTCCAATCGAGATGCCGAGCACGCCCAGCACACTGGCCCCGAACAGGGCGAAGACGGCAAGAATGACAAAGGCGATGATCGTGCCGCGCATCGCCACCTGCTTTCGCTGACTGCGGCTCATGCCAGTCGTGAGCCCGAGAAAGATCGGCGCAAGGCCGGGCGGATCGATCGTGACAAGCAGCGTCGTGAAAGCGTTGATCAGTTGGTCGGCGCTTGCCATTGTCTCTCCATGAGCCCATATAAACGCTTGCTTTTGGGCGATTGTGATGCGGAGAAATCAATTTGGCAAATGGCGCTCTCTGGATGGCGTAAATAGTTGCCGTTGAGGCCAAAATTGCCCTCATAAGACCGCAAAAGACTGTTCAAAACCCTTGCCAAAATTGGCGCAGGAACAGCATTTCCGCTATAAATCTTCAAGTGATTCTAGAAGAGATCGTGATCCGTTTTGACTGAGCAAACACCCCCCGGCGGCGGGAAGCTCCCGCCAGGCATCGAGCCCATCTCCATCATGGAGGAAATGCAGCGGTCGTACCTCGACTACGCGATGAGCGTTATCGTGAGCCGCGCCCTGCCTGATGTGCGCGACGGCCTGAAGCCCGTGCACCGGCGCATCCTCTACGGCATGTCCGAACTCGGCATCGATTGGAACAAGAAGTACGTAAAATGCGCCCGTGTTACCGGGGATGTGATGGGTAAATACCATCCGCACGGCAACGCGGCGATCTACGACGCGCTGGCGCGTATGGCGCAGGACTGGTCGCTTCGACTGCCGCTAATCGACGGCCAGGGCAACTTCGGCTCTGTCGACGGCGATCCGCCGGCGGCCGAACGCTACACCGAGTGTCGCCTGCAGAAGGCCGCGCATTCCTTGCTCGACGATCTCGATAAGGAAACGGTCGACTTCCGTGACAACTATGACGGCACGCTCTCCGAGCCTGTCGTCGTTCCCGCCAAGTTCCCAAACCTGTTGGTCAACGGGGCAGGCGGCATTGCCGTCGGCATGGCGACCAACATCCCGCCGCACAATCTTTCCGAAGTCATCGACGGCTGCATCGCGTTGATCGACAATCCGGCGATCGAACTGCCCGAGATCATGCAGATCATTCCGGGTCCTGACTTCCCGACCGGCGCCAAGATCCTCGGTCGTGCCGGCATTCGCTCGGCCTACGAGACAGGCCGCGGTTCGGTGATCATGCGCGGTGTCGCCGCCATCGAGCCGATGCGCGGTGATCGCGAACAGATCATCATCACCGAGATCCCGTATCAGGTGAACAAATCGACGATGATCGAGAAGATGGCCGAACTGGTGCGCGACAAGCGTATCGAAGGCATCTCCGACCTGCGCGATGAATCGGACCGCCAGGGCTATCGCGTCGTCGTCGAACTGAAGCGTGATGCCAATGCGGACGTCATCCTGAACCAGCTCTACCGCTATACACCGCTACAGACCTCCTTCGGCTGCAACATTGTGGCGCTGAACGGCGGCAAGCCGGAACAACTGACGCTGCTTGACATGCTGCGTGCCTTCGTCTCGTTCCGTGAGGAAGTTGTTAGCCGGAGAACGAAATTTCTGCTGCGCAAGGCTCGCGAACGAGCCCACGTCTTGGTGGGTCTGGCGATTGCCGTTGCCAACATCGACGAGGTCATCCGCGTGATCCGGCAGGCGCCGGATCCGCAGTCTGCCCGCGAAGAGCTGATGACGCGCCGCTGGCCGGCATCCGATGTCGAAAGCCTGATCCGCCTGATCGATGACCCGCGGCACCGCATCAACGAGGACCTGACGTATAACCTCTCGGAAGAGCAGGCGCGCGCCATCCTCGAGCTGCGTCTGGCCCGTCTGACGGCTCTCGGCCGCGACGAAATCGGCGATGAACTCAACAAGATCGGCGAAGAAATCAAGGATTACCTGGAAATTCTGTCCTCAAGGATCCGCATCCAGACGATCGTCAAGGACGAGCTCGCAGCCGTTCGCGACGAATTCGGCACGCCGCGCCGTACCGAGATCATGGACGGCGGCCTCGAGATGGACGATGAAGATCTCATCGCCCGCGAAGACATGGTCGTGACCGTCTCGCATCTTGGCTACATCAAGCGCGTACCGCTGACGACCTACCGCGCCCAGCGCCGCGGTGGCAAGGGCCGCTCGGGCATGACGACGCGCGACGAAGATTTCGTTAGCCAGCTATTTGTTCTGAACACCCATACGCCGGTTCTGTTCTTCTCATCGCGCGGCATCGTCTACAAGGAGAAGGTCTATCGCCTGCCGATCGGCACGCCGACCGCACGTGGTAAGGCGCTCATCAACATGCTGCCGCTGGAGCCTGGCGAACGCATCACGACGATCCTGCCGTTGCCCGAGGACGAAGAGAGCTGGGACAAGCTCGACGTCATGTTCTCGACGACGCGTGGGACTGTTCGCCGCAATAAGCTTTCCGACTTCGTCCAGGTCAACCGCAATGGCAAGATCGCGATGAAGCTCGAGGAAGAGGGCGACGAAATCCTCTCCGTTGAGACCTGCACCGAGCATGACGATGTACTTCTGACGACCGCACTCGGCCAGTGTATCCGCTTCCCCGTTGATGATGTCCGCGTCTTCGCTGGCCGCAACTCGATCGGCGTTCGCGGCATCAACCTCGGCGATGGCGACCGCATCATCTCGATGACGATTGTCGGACACGTGGATGCCGAACCCTGGGAGCGCGCAGCTTATCTGAAGCGAGCCGCAAGCGAGCGGCGCCTGACGACGGGTGACGCTGAGGAAATCTCGCTGGTCGGCGAGGAGGTAACCGAGGAAGGTCAACTGAGCGACGAGCGCTACGAGGAACTGAAGGCACGCGAGCAATACGTGCTGACGGTTTCCGAAAAGGGCTTCGGCAAACGCTCCTCTTCCTACGACTTCCGGATTTCCGGCCGCGGCGGCAAGGGCATTCGCGCCACCGACACGTCGAAGACGGCCGAGATCGGCGAGCTTGTGGCTGCCTTCCCGGTCAACGACGGCGACCAGATCATGCTGGTATCGGACGGCGGCCAGCTGATCCGTGTTCCCGTGGGCGGCATCCGCGTCGCGAGCCGCGCAACGAAGGGCGTCACCATCTTCTCAACCGCCAGAGATGAGAAGGTCGTATCGGTGGAGCGCATCAGCGAGCCTGAGGAAGAGGCAGAAGACGTTGCCGAAAATGGTGACGACATTGCCCCGACCCCGGAAAGCGCACCTGACACGGAAGCTTGATGTGTTGCCCTTCTGAGCTTGAAAACCGGGCAGTTCCGCTGCCCGGTTTTCTTTTTGTCGGAAACCAAGGCGCGCTGCCTCAACCATCTCGAATAGTAGCGCGGGAGTCGAATGGAGAGCAGATTGATCCGAATCCTCGGTATTGATGACGTTGCCATTTTCCAGCGTATTCGCCTGGAAGCGCTGCGGCTCAAGCCCGCTACCTGCCAGCAGCGCCGAAGACTGGGAGGCGCTCACAGATGAAGAATGGCGCAAATGGCTGATCGACGGGTCGGTATTCGTGGCCTTCAGGCATGATGATCCTGTTGGCATTATGGGTCTAAGCCGACAACGTGCCAGTAAAATGGCGCACCGCGCAACGCTGATAATGGTCTATGTGCGTCGTAAAGGGGTGGCCGCTGCGCCAAGTCACTGCTGGATGCGACGGTGGGCTATGCGCGAGGGAACGGTATCCGACAGCTGGAGCTCGCGGTCAGCGCTGAGAATATGGCTGCCACACGGTTTTATGAGCGCGAAGGCTTCCATGAGGCCGGGCGTATTCCCGGCGGTTTTATGCATGACACAGAGAGATCGATGACGTCATCATGGTGCGGCGCATCGAAGATTAGAAAATCTCGCGTGAACATCGTGGAACAGGGATCACTGGCACCATCCTTGGGCAGGAAAAGGCCGGAGGAACTCAGTTCATCCGGCCTTCAGTGGCTGAAATTTTCAATCCCAGAATGGCGACAGCGGTTAGAACCAGCTGTGCTTTCCATCAACCTTCTTTACCTCTTCGCTTTCATGGCGAAGGGCAGAAATGGTGGAAGCCACGGACACGACAAACATGATGCTGATGAGAGCGGTAAGCACAGTCAATATCGTGAACATGAGCAATCCTCCGGGGTTTTGCGTTCACGTTCCTTAGTACTGGCTCGTTATCGCCGCGCGTGCCGACGCATAGGGACCATATACCTTGGACGCATCCACTTTTTGATCGTAGAGCGCGACAGTCGCTGCAAGCATACCGGTCATCATTACCATCCAGACGGCATTAATCATGGTAATCTTGTTGGGCATATTTTCTTCCTTGTGCGGCGTATCGCGTTACGCTTCGGTTGAGTGAACGCATGCGTGCAAAAATGGTTCCGGGGGTATTGACCGGTCGTTTATCAAGGCCGATCTGAAGCGACTTTGAATGCCTCGTTCATCTGACGTTCAGAATCCTTAATCGGTTTAAACGCCACGTTTCCAGTCGCACGCACGATTGTGTAGTGTTCCCGCACGCTTGGCCGAACCCAACCTGCATCCTGAAGATCTTGCACGTAGCCGTAGAAAAATTCGGCAAGCAGCGAGACGATGACAGCGAAAACAACGAGGATGATCAGCATGAGCGTTTCCGGGGAGGACCGATGCCGGAATGACATCGGGGTTGACGCTCTTCGTTATAGTGAGCTCACCTGAAGCCGCCTTGAATGCCGCGTTCATCAGCTGTTCAGTGATCGGCAATGACTTGCGGGCAGCCTTCATCCATGACAAAAGGCGTCGAAACAAACGGCTAGGCCAATGACGACAGCTTTTTATCCGGGGTCTTTCGATCCGATCACCAACGGACATCTGGATGTGCTTATCCAGGCGCTGAGCGTTGCATCCAAGGTTATCGTTGCGATCGGCATACATCCGGGCAAGACGCCGCTCTTTTCCTTTGACGAGAAGGCAGAACTGATCCGCCGGTCGCTTGCGGAAGCGCTGCCTGAAAAAGTGGGCAATATCTCCGTCGTTGCCTTCGACAATCTCGTCGTCGACGCGGCGCGGTTTCACGGAGCGACACTGCTCATCCGCGGCCTGCGGGACGGCACAGATCTCGACTATGAAATGCAGATGGCCGGCATGAACCGGCAGATGGCGCCTGATATCCAGACCATCTTCTTGCCGGCTGGAACGGCCTCCCGGCCCATAACTGCCACATTGGTCCGGCAAATCGCGGCCATGGGAGGCGATGTCAGCGCCTTTGTGCCGGCTGCCGTCTTGAAAGCACTTCAATCCAAGCGCAAATCCTAGGCGACATTTTTCGCCGCAACGGAGCTAACATGAAACTCTTCTATCTCGCATTTGCAGGCGTGCTTTATCTTGCCTCGTTCGCCGGCGACGCATTCGCGCAGTCCGGCGATACGCTGACGATCCAGCTGAAGGACGGCCCTGTCGTGATCCAGCTTATGCCCGACGCGGCGCCGAAGCATGTTGCCCAGATCGAGGCGCTTGCGAAGAAGGGCGCGTATGACAATGTTGCCTTCCATCGCGTCATCGAAGGCTTCATGGCTCAGACCGGCGACGTGAAGTTTGGCAACATGGAAAAGGGCTTCGACGCAAGGCTCGCCGGCACCGGCGGGTCCGATATGCCTGACCTGCCGGCCGAATTCTCGAAGACGCCTTTCGTGCGCGGTACGGTCGGCATGGCCCGTTCGCAGGATCCGAACTCGGCAAACTCGCAGTTCTTCATCATGTTTGCTGACGGTTCTTTCCTCAACGGCCAATACACGGTCGTCGGAAAGGTCGTCTCCGGCATGGAGAATGTCGACAAGATCAAGCGCGGCGAAGGCCAGAACGGCGAAGTCAGCAACCCCGACCGGATGATCAAGGTCACCGTCGGCAAGAAGTAAGTTTCAAGACAAGTAGGAGAAGAAGAATGGCCGAGATCAAGGATCCCGAAAACACCATCATCCTGGAAACCACCAAGGGCAACGTTGTCATCCAGCTACTGCCGGAAGTGGCGCCCGAACACGTCGCCCGCATCAAGGAGCTCGCTCGCGAGAAGGCCTATGACGGCGTTGTCTTCCATCGCGTCATCAATGACTTCATGGCGCAGACCGGCGACGTGAAGTTCGGCAAGAAGGGCGGCGAAAGCTTCAACCCCAGCCGCGCCGGCATGGGCGGTTCGGAGAAGCCCGACCTCAAGGCGGAATTCTCGGCTGTCAGCCATGTTCGCGGAACGTGCTCGATGGCCCGTTCGCAGAACCCGAACTCCGCAAACTCGCAGTTCTTCATCTGCTTCACGGACGCTCCGTGGCTGAACAAGCAGTACTCCGTCTGGGGCCAGGTCATCGAAGGCATGGACAACGTCGACAAGATCAAGAAGGGCGAGCCTGTTGTCGATCCGGACTCGATCATCTCGATGCGGGTTGCTGCCGACGTCTGATTGTGATTTCTGCTGAAACCCGCCCTTGCGCGAAAGCGCAAGGGCGGGTTTCGCTTTGCCCGGACTTGAGTGATGCGCGTAGACCTCTTTGATTTCGACCTGCCGGATGAACGGATTGCCCTGCGGCCTGCCGAGCCGCGCGACAGCGCGCGCCTGCTTGTCGTCGATCCGGCCGGCGAGGTGCAGCTATTTGATCATCGGGTCAGCGATCTGCCAGATTTCCTAAGGGCAGGGGATGCGCTCGTCTTCAACGACACCAAGGTGATCCCAGCGCAGCTCGAGGGCATCCGTCACCGCGAAGGCGCCGGCGGTCAGCAGGTTTCGGCGACGCTGCATATGCGCATCGGCGCCAGCCGTTGGAAAGCCTTCGCCAAGCCCGGCAAGCGCATCAAGATCGGCGATCGCATTTCCTTCGGCCATGACGCAAACAGCTGCCTGCTCGGCAAGCTTGAATGCACTGTCGAGGAAAAGGGCGAGGGGGGCGAAGTCACGCTTACCTTCGATCTTTCCGGACCGATGCTCGACGAGGCCATCCATTCAGTCGGGCATATTCCGCTGCCACCCTACATCGCCGCCAAACGCGCCGAGGATGAGCGCGACCGCGCCGACTATCAGACGATCTATGCCCGCGAGGAGGGCGCCGTCGCCGCTCCGACTGCCGGGCTTCACTTCACGCCTACGCTTTTCGAAGCCATCGACAAGGCGGGTGTTGAGCGGCATTTCGTGACGCTGCATGTCGGCGCCGGTACCTTCCTGCCCGTGAAGGCGGATGATACCGCCGATCACAAGATGCACCTCGAAAGAGGCTATGTCAGCGCCAAGACGGCGGCGAGCCTCAACGCCGTCAAGGCGAGGGGCGGGCGCATCGTCTGCGTCGGCACAACATCGCTGCGGCTGATCGAAAGTGCTGCGCAGGAGAACGGCGAGATCCGTGCCTGGGCGGGCGCCACGGGGATCTTCATCACGCCAGGCTACCGCTTCAAGGCGGTTGACATGCTGATGACGAACTTCCACTTGCCTCGCTCGACGCTATTCATGCTCGTTTCGGCCTTTGCGGGCTTCGAGACGATGCAAGCAGCCTACCAGCACGCGATTTCGACGGGCTACCGCTTCTATTCATATGGCGATTCCAGCCTTCTTTTCCGGAAAGACTAAATGACCGAGAACTTTCAGTTCACCCTCAAGAAGACAGACGCCGGTGCTCGCTTGGGCGAAGTCTCGATGCCGCGCGGTACAATCCGCACGCCGGCCTTCATGCCCGTGGGGACCGTCGGCACCGTCAAGGCGATGTATCTCGATCAGGTTCGCGAAACGGGCGCCGACATCATCCTCGGTAACACCTATCATCTCATGCTGCGCCCGACGGCCGAACGCGTTGCCCGCCTCGGCGGCCTACACAAGCTGATCCGCTGGGAGCATCCGATCCTGACCGATTCCGGTGGGTTCCAGGTGATGTCCCTCTCGGGCCTGCGCAAGCTCGACGAGCAGGGAGTGACCTTCAAGTCGCACGTCGACGGCAGCCTGCATCACATGTCGCCGGAGCGCTCGATCGAGATCCAGGGACTGCTTGATTCAGACATTCAGATGCAGCTCGACGAATGCGTGGCGCTGCCGGCGGAACCGCGCGAAATCGAGCGTGCAATGGAGCTGTCGCTACGCTGGGCCGAACGATGCAAGGTCGCCTTCGGCAATCAGTCGGGCAAGGCAATGTTCGGCATCGTGCAGGGTGGGGATGTACCCTCGCTGCGTATCCGGTCGGCGGCAGCGCTGACCGATCTCGATCTCAAGGGCTATGCGGTCGGCGGTCTTGCTGTCGGCGAACCGCAGGACGTCATGCTGAAGATGCTCGAAGAAACGCTGCCGGTCCTCCCCACGGGGAAGCCGCGCTACCTCATGGGCGTCGGCACGCCTGACGATATCCTGAAGTCGGTCGCGCGCGGCATCGACATGTTCGACTGCGTGATGCCGACCCGCTCCGGCCGGCACGGGCTTGCCTTCACCCGCCGAGGCAAGGTCAATATCCGCAACGCCCGTCATGCCGAGGACATGCGCCCGCTCGACGAACAGTCGAACTGCCCGGCCTCGCGCGACTACTCGCGCGCCTATCTGCATCACCTCGTGCGCGCCAATGAGGCGCTCGGCGGCATGCTGCTCTCCTGGCATAATCTCGCCTATTATCAGGAACTGATGCAGGGCATCCGCAAGGCGATCGCCGAGGGACGCTTCGCCGATTTCATGGCCGAGACCATGGAGGAATGGGCGAGGGGCGATATCGATCCGGTCTGAGCAGCCTTACGCCGTGGCAAACTGGTCGTAGGCGCGCAGCGCGTCGGCGGCATACATCAGCGCCGGGCCACCGCCCATATAAGCGCTCATCGCCATGACCTCGGCGACCTCCTCACGAGTGGCGCCGAGCTCCTTCAGCGCCTTGGCGTGAAAGCCGATGCAGCCGTCGCAGCGCTGGGTGACGCCGATCGCCAGCGCGATCAGTTCCTTCGTCTTCTTGTCGAGGGCCCCGTCGGCGCTCGCTCCCTTGGCCAATGCGTAGAATCCCTGCATCGCCTCCGGCGCCAATTTTCTGAGTTCGCCGGTATAAGTGGAGATGTCGCGGGTGATCTGCTTGTAATCCTTGCTCATCGCTACGATCCATATTCTTGCGCTTTTCATTTCGTTAAAGTGTGATATCAATAAAACATGAAATGTAAAGAGGTGCCGATGACGGACTTCATGATGGAGATGAAAGGCAATGCCGAGGGGGCCGCGGAATTCCTGAGCGGGCTTGCGAGCCCACACAGGCTGCTGATCCTCTGCCTGCTCGCCGTCGGCGAAAAGAGCGTCGGCGCGCTGGTCGAGGAAACCGGCATCGGCCAAACCTCGATGTCCCAGCACCTCGCGAAACTGAAGAAGGAAGGTCTCGTCGATTTCCGGCGTGACCACCGCACGCTCTATTATTTTATCAGTGATCCAGCGGCGCTGGAGATCATGGAAGTTCTCTACAACCGCTTCTGCAGGAAGGATTAGATCATGAAGCAGGAAACGAAGACGGTGGCGCCTCGCAAGGCGAGGGAATGGATCGCCTCCGGCGAGGCGGTCCTAATCGACGTCCGCGAGCCCGAGGAGTTCCGCAGCGAGCATATCGCTTCGGCCCTTTCCCTGCCTCTGTCCGAAGTCGGACACCTGACCCGGGTCCTTTCCGTCCCGACCGGATGCAAGGTCGTATTCCAGTGCCTGAGGGGCGGCCGCGGTCAGCAGGCCTGCGAGCGATTGGCAGCCGAGGAGGGCAGCCGGTATCAGGTCTTTAATCTCGAGGGTGGCATCGCTGCCTGGAAGGCGGAAGGCCTACCGGTGGTTGGCACCACTGCCCCGCGCCTGACGATCTTCCGTCAAGTGCAGATCGCCGTCGGGTTCCTCGTGCTGCTGTCTGTCCTTGCCGGCTTTTTCCTCACCCCGGCCGGCTTCGTCGTCGCCGGATTGTTCGGCGCGGCGCTTGTCTTTGCCGGCATATCCGGCTGGTGCGGCATGGCGATCCTGCTCAACCGCATGCCATGGAACCGGTCGGCGGCCTGATCTCTTCCTTTACGCAATTCCAGACGGAAAATCGCGACGCGCTTTCCCGGCATTGTTCTAGATGCCTTTGCTTTCCGTATTTGGTACGATCTGCACGCCATTGATCTTGTAGCTTCCGTCAGGCTGACGCGCCACCTGATAGACGGCTGTCCAATCCTTGCCGTCACGGCCTGATATCAGCACTTCGTGATAGATCATGGCGCCATTATCGATCGAGCGGCTGCGCCCGAAGGCATAGTTTCCCGGGTGGTAGACTGGCTCGTAGCTTTTCTTGACCATGGCGAAGAAGACGTTCTTGTCAGGATATATAGCCTTGATCCCGGGCGCAGCAAAGGAATAGGCAGTATCAACATCCTCGTTCAGGAACGCTTTGATCTGCGCCTCGATCATCGTGCGCGTCGCGTCGATCGGATCTTCGGCACGAGTGGTCGCAAGCAAAACAAAGGACGCGGCACACAGAATGAAAACTGCGAGAAAGGCGCGCATGGCAACGGCTCCGGCTGTCCTAGGGAATTGTAGGGTAGTCTACGCACAAAGAAAGGGCACAGATCAGTGGGCGCGTACGCTGGGCAAGGCGATGTTACGACGACGCACCAAGCAAGCTGACAGCGTATGGCTTCCACCGGTTTTTTTTGGAGAAGCTAACCCAAGTGCATCACGCCAGTTTGTAGAGTAGGGGATCAACCGCCGTCCTGCAAATAGGCGGCGAAGACCTCAGCTGGAGTTCGATAGCCGAGACACTTGCGTGGCTGCGAGTTCAACTGATGGGCGAGGTGGACGAGCTGTTGCTGGGTGACGATTGACAGGTCCGTGTCCCCAGGCATGAAGCGTCGGATTCGCTTGTTGGTGTCCTCCACGGCTCCCTTTTGCCACGGCGAGTTTGGGTCGCAAAACCAACTTCTGGCACCGAGCCCGTCTTCCAAAGCCCGAAACCCGGCAAACTCGGTGCCACGGTCAAAGATAAAGCTTCGGCGTGCAAAGGACGGCAAGGGTGAGAAGGCGCTAATGATCTTGTCCATGATAGGACGAGTGTGCCGACTGCGGTTCTTGATCATTACGGTGTAGCGGCTCACGCGCTCAACGAGCGATGTCACATTGCAATGGCCGAGTTTGCGATCGAATATCAGCAGATCACCCTCCCAATGCCCGAACTGCGACCCGGCGTCGGCGTCGCCGTTCAGGCAGGTGTTCGTAGAGGCCTAGCGGATAGTCTTCCTTGCAATAGATGAAGCGATAGATCGTCTCGGGGCAAACGCGGATGACGCTGACACCGTCGGCAAATAAACGGCCGGCAATCTGTTTTCGAGACCAATGCGCCTTCAATCGCTCGATCACCAGCTCGCGCAACTCCGGATGGCGTGTGAGCTTGCGCAGCCGTCGCCGGCGTTTTATCGGCCGGTGCAGGTCATCGGATCGGGCAGGGACAATCGCAAACCGGGCATTGTAGTGCTCCATGAAGCCAGGCAAAAACGCGTTGCCCGTCTCCATGTCGCAGATATGAGCCAGCCGCAATTCCTTGACCAGCCGATCCTGCAGCGTCCGGTTCATCCGTTCCACACGACCTTTGGCCTGGCTGGAATTTGCGCAAAGAATCTCGATATTTAACTCGCACAGTGCACGCCCGAACTGGGTCATGCCCTGGCCACCCCTGGCGTCCTTCTTCGCCACCCGGAATACTGAATGCTTGTCGGAGTAGAAGGCCACAGGCGCGCCGTGATCGCGCAGGTAAAGCCCCAGCGCCTCGAAATAGCTGAAGGCGCTTTCCGAGCGCACGAACCGCAACTGCATCAACCTGCCGGTCGCATCGTCGACGAACACCAGCAGCGAGCATGGATCACCGCGATCCTCGAACCAGCGATGTTCCGATCCGTCGATCTGCACCAGTTCGCCATAGGCTTCACGCCGCAAGCGCGGCTGATGAAACGTCCGCCGCTGCTTGCGCGACAGCCAGAGCCCAGCCTCCGACATCCAACTGCGCAGCGTCTCGCGCGACACATGCAATCCATCGCGCTCGGCAAGCTTCTCGGCCGCCAATGTCGGCCCGAAGTCCGCATAGCGTTCGTGAACCAGCGTCACCGCATAATCCCGAACACCGTCGCTGATCCGGTTGTTCGACGGTCGGCCGATCGCCTTGTGCCGGATCGACGCCGCACCACCAGTGCGGATCCGCTCCAGCAGCCGACGCACTTGGCGCTCGCTCAGATCAAGCACATGCGCCGCCGACACCAACGTCATGCGGCCGGCGACGACTTTCGACAAAATCTCGATCCGCTGCAGATCGCGCTCGCTCATCGCTATCAATCCCATCCGCAATCTCCCAGACGTCGTTCAGACGCGGGGAGTGTCGCATCTCTAACTGGCCCAACTGTCGCATTACTAAATAGCCC
>NZ_JAIQXS010000025.1:0-83511 GCF_020166565.1 Rhizobium sp. 3T7 | reverse complement strand
TGACAGAACAGACAGTGCGGCAAGGATTGCATATCGGTGCATAGGGTCTCCAACGGGATGCTCGGCGATTCTCTAAGAAATTATTACCGCCTATGGTTAATTTTTCACTTCTCGATACCCCTTAACCACAGTCCAAAAGGAAGCATGCGTGATGACGAAACGGAGGCGTTGCTGCCGGCCATTTGAGCGCGCCCCGCACGCCAATTGCATGAATATGACGATGCCGCGATCCGAGTGCACAATCTAAAATACCGATGTAACAGCGGCGCGCAGCACGCAGTGGATGAGGATCTCCGCGCAAACTCGACTCGTGAGACTTGACGCAGCTTACGTTGTCAACCGCCGTCTAATGTGGAGCGCATGGCCCTCGAGTAGTCGCTCCCCGCCGGGGCGGCGAGTGCCCGGCTGCTGATCGCGGCCTGTTCCCTGACCTCGTCGAGAGGCAGGTCGGTACGGATCAGGCCGCGGTCGTAGAGGTAGTCCGGCAGGTAACCAGATGCGATGATGCGCCAGTCGAGTGGCATGCCGGAATCGATCAGTCGGGCGAGCTTGAAGACGATCGTCGTGCAGTTTGCCGTGATCGTCTGGTAGAATTCGGGCTGTGCCGCCAGCGCGTTGGCCTTTTCAAGGTAGGACAGGAAGAGGGCGCGCGCTATCTGCGGGGAGACACGGAGCGGATAAAGCGACACGCTCTCCCGGCGGATGTTGGTGCGCAGGCGGACGATGTCGCTCTCTTCCGCAGCTATCAGCACCAGTTCGAACTCTTTGAAGAAGCCGCCGATCTCCGAGAATGCCTCGCCTCGTTCCTTTCGGATCTCGGCCGAGAATACGACATGGCGACCATCCGCAAAACCGAAGCTGACAAGGGTATGGGCAATCGCGGGGTTGCTCCAGACGGAGTTCAGCAAATCGACCGACCGGAGCGTGGCGAGGTCATACTGCTCGGTTTGCCAAAACGGATCGAAGTCTTCAGTCGTCCGCCATTGAAAGGTCCGGACGTTGTGCAGGATGATCTGGTCGCCTGTTATCGTTGCGGTGACACCGTGGGCAACGTCGGCCGCCCACGCCCGGTTGTTGCTCGCCTTGATGCCGCTCCACCAGTAGGAAACCGCGAGCATCGCCGCCAGCAGAAGCACACCGGCGAAAAGCGGGCGCCGCCTGATAGTCACAATGGCGATCAGTCCGACGAGAAAGCCAGTGGCGATGATTGGCCATGTCCATGTAGAAGGCGCCTGATAGAAGGCTCCAAGGGCAAACCATCCGGCGAAGGCAATGGCTGCCAGCCGGAAGACGAAGCGAGCGATAAGTACCAGAATTTGCCACTTCCGAGGCTTTGCCGCAGTGGAGATAATTGCCATTGTTTCGCCCCCGCGAACGCGCCTGCCTGCCAATCGGAAGGAGCAATATCGCGCGGCCTTCCAGGACGCGCAAACCACCCAACGACCGACGTCCGCTTCAATGGCGGCCCCGGATCCCACCGGCGGTGCGAGCGGGGCCGCCTCGTTGAATTATGCGGATGCGGCTTCGCTCGAACTGCCTGAGAGCGCCTTGCGCAGCCGCTCCTCTTGATCCGGCGCCAGCGAAGTTTTCAGGACGCGGCCACGCAGCCCATGGAGCTCGGCGAGAACCTTCTCCGGTTGCGCCTTGCGCACGAGGATGAAGAGAGCGGAGGAGGAATTCGGTATGGTCCCGCCAAGAGACCTGATGAACTCGTCGTCGATACCATAGTCAGTGAGCGAGCCGGAGATCGCGCCGGTGCCTGCACCGACGAGGCCGCCGATCGCAAAGCCCGCGAGCGGATTGAGGAACAGCAAGCCGACGAGACCGCCCCACAGGGAGCCGGACAACAAGCCTGATGTGGCGCCGATCGCCGTCAGGTTAAGGCTCTGCTTGAGATGGACCTTGCCGGTCTCGTCTCGAACCACCACGACTGCATCCTCGAGATCGACGAGGTATTCCTTCTTCAGACTGTTCAATTTCAGCAGCACCTTGTCTGCTTCATCCATGGCATCGAAGCCGATGACGACGAGTTCCGACATTGTCCGTTCCTTTCGTTTGATGGCGAGGATATGGAGCATGACGGCTGGCAGACGTGCGCCAGCCCGGGTCTATTGATCGACGCGTAGATCTTCCTCCAGTCGGCTTTCATGTCAACGAGCAACCAATTGCGTGTCGCAGCCTCGTCAAGCGCCTTTTCGAGCATTCCGAAGTCAGATTTGCGCATCATATGCGTATTCCCGATCTGCATCGGTATGATGAACGGTGTCATTGCGAAGTAGGGCCGCATCCAGCCATGACCACTGGTTGGGACAGGCTGGAGCCTCGGGCGCTGCACAATGCTCGTCGCATTTCTCTACGATCCTGCGTTCCCACTGAAGAGGGTCACTCGGTAAGTACGTTACGGTAATAAGCGAGCGTCAAAACGTAACAGCGAGCAGAAGTCCCTTGGCCTACTGGGTCAGCGGCTGTGGCTTAAAGTCTCCCTGAAGAGTTTCGTCGGCAGGGCGTCTCTTGGCCTGCGTCGGCTGCTCAAGCACTGTCACTGGTGCGGCGACAGCCGTGGCGGCAACGTTGCCGATGGTTGTCACCGTGCCCCCGACCACAGCGGTCAGCCCTTGGCCGAGCGAGACATTCGAATCCGTCAGCGTCTGCCCGGTGATGATGCGTTGGCCAATCAGCTGAACGATTTCAGGACTTTCGGCGAACTTGCCATGGTTCAGACCTTCCCCCTTCACCTTGGTAAGATCGATCGCCGTAATGCCGGCAGCTTCGAGTTTCGAGCGATAGGGCTCCACGGTCGGGTCAATCGCGCCCAAACGCGAGACCTTGCCGGTGATGAAGCTTGACACGGCAAGCGCCTTGTCATCCTGCGACACGAAGATCGTGAACTTCGGCGTCGGCGTGCCCATCTCGGCGAATTGCTTGGCGAAGACCTGAATGTCGATATCAGGGGAAGCGAGGATGACGTTGTGAATCTTGCTGTTCACATGGCCGTCGCGGATGCCCATCTGCCGCAGCGACTCCATGGTGAGCCAGGTGCCCATGGAGTGGGCAAGGATCGTGATGTCCTTGACATCCGGGTCCGCGGCGAGCGTTCGCAGCCCCTGCTCGAGTGCTGTGCGCGAGTAGTTGGTGCTCTCCTTGTCGTATTCGTAAGCCGTGAGTTGCGCGCGTGAGGGCCAAGTGAAGAGAAACGGCGTCGCCTCCATGCCGGAATCGTGGACGATCTGGGCGAGGCGGAAAACCGAGTCTTCGTACTTGTTATTGAAGCCATGCACGAAAACCAGCGCGTGACCGCCTTGAATATGCTGGCGAAACCAGGCACGGCCCTGCGCTTGCGTCTCGATCTCTCTGACGCTGGTCACTGCAAAGTCGGTCGCGGGGTTGGGTGGCAGGCGCTTCGGCCATTGGACGGTGCCGGGCTCCCGTTTTGGCGGTATCGAAACGTCGACCGCCGTCAAGTAAGGTTTCGGGCTGCGTTCGCCGGTAAAAAGCGTTGCAGGGTCGCCGGACGGTTCGCGGGTGGTCGCGACCAGCATGCTGACCTGCGAGGTCTTCGGCGTGGCCGCCGTCAGCGCAATCGGTGCCATGACCCCGCTTGGATGACCACAACCGGCAAGAAGTGCGGCGACGAGCAGCGGTGCAATTGTGCGAACAGTGCGGGCAGCGATCACGTTTCCGGTCCCCTCATTTGAAAACGCAAGCACCTTACGGTGGCCGGGCCATAGTGAATGTACTTTACAGTAACCACGCAGATGTTACGTGCAATTCGCGCGAGACGCCCACGTGCTGCGACGAGTTTTGGGCAAGTGTTACCGAACCGCAACGAGTGCACGCCGCTTGTCCTCTGGGCGCCTCCAGCCCGATCCTCGCGACGCTCCTTTCGCCCTTATTTGTCCTTTTGTGAATTCGGTTCACAGATCCTTGGACCAAGTGACCGGTTATCATCGAAATCCAATGCCTCCATATGTTCGCCAGTCAACCACGCCGGCAGGCCGGCAGTCATTTGAGGCACACTATGCCAATTGCTCTCTTTGCTTTGACGATCGCGGCCTATGCGATCGGAACCACAGAATTCGTCATCGTCGGACTGTTGCCGACTGTCGCTTCAGATCTTCATATCAGTCTGCCGCTGGCCGGATTGATCGTCAGCGTCTATGCCTTGGGTGTCACTTTCGGCGCACCCGTGCTGACGGCGCTGACCGGACGTATCGAAAGGAAGCCACTGCTTCTCGGCCTGATGGCACTCTTCGTCATCGGCAACGGCATGGCGGCAATCAGCCCGAACTACGCGCCGTTGCTGGTCGCGCGCGTGCTTTCGGCCTTTGCGCATGGCGTCTTCTTCTCTGTCGGCTCGACCATTGCGGCCGACCTCGTTCCCGAAAACCGCCGTGCTTCGGCGATCGCTATGATGTTCATGGGCTTGACGGTCGCCATCGTCACCGGTGTTCCGCTTGGCACGCTGATCGGCCAGGTCTTCGGCTGGCGCGCAACCTTCGCCGCTGTTGCCGGCCTTGGCGCAATCGCCTTCCTTGCGATTGCCGTGTTGCTGCCGTCGAACCTGAAGAAGGCACCAGCCGCCGGCATCGGTGACCAGATCCGCGTGCTCGGCAGCGGTCGCCTGCTTATCGTCTTCGCCATGACAGCGCTCGGATATGGCGGTACCTTCGTCGCCTTTACTTTCCTCGCGTCGATCCTGCAGGAAATCACCGGGTTTGCCGCCGGCACCGTCGGCCTCATTCTCGTGGTCTACGGCATCGCCATCGCCATCGGCAATGTCGCCGGCGGCAGGCTCGCCAACCGCAGCCCGGTACGTGCCTTGACCGGACTCTTCATCGCCCAGGCAATCGTGCTGGTGCTCTTCAGCTTCACCGCAGCATCGCCCTGGCTGGTCGTTCCGACGCTGGCAGCACTTGGCTTCCTCTCCTTCGCCAACGTGCCAGGCCTGCAGATCTATGTCGTCCAGTTGGCAAAGCAGGTTCGCCCCGCCGCCGTCGATGTGGCTTCGGCCCTGAATATTGCGGCCTTCAACCTCGGCATCGCGGCGGGCGCATGGATCGGCGGTCTGGTGGTCGAGTCCTCGCTGGGGCTTGGTGCAACGCCATGGGTTGGTGCAATCCTCGTCGTGGCAGCGCTGGTTCTAACACTCTGGAGTGGCGCTCTGGATGGCCGCTCGGCATCCGATGCCGACACTGCGAGCCAGCCTGCCTAACAACGGCGACGGGAATCCCCAACATCCCGAAACGGTGGTCGATGCGAGCCCAATTGCGTTGGCCACTGTTACTTTTTTGACGGCGGAGTATCTGTGCCTTAACCCGGCGGAGGAGGCTGGCGCTCCGCGGGAAGCATTCTTTGCCAGGCGTCTCAGATGTTTCTTTTCCCGGTAAAATTGTGTGGTCGTCGACCACAATTTTCTTGCCTAATAGCGGCATGCTGCGACATACTCAGCGCAGCTGATAGCCACTTGTATGCATGCTTCGAAACACCTTGCGCATTTGCGTTCTTCACGCGGTTGGGGTTCGATCAATGGTATATCTGTCGCCTTCTCTCAAAACATCGGTTGCAATACTCGCCACTTGCGGGGCGTCGCTTCTGTCCAGTACATCCGCATACGCACAAGATCCCTTTGACGATTTTCCGCTGGTTATCAGTTGTGAATACAAGGGCACCTACCACGCATTCTATTTGTTGAGGGTGACGAAAGACGGCACCGCCACTTTTTCAGCCTCCGACCGGATTGCGGGCACGATAACGCTGGACGGTAAAGCAAAGGCCGTCGGCGGATCCGATGGGGGAAGTTGCGTGGGCAAAACCCTCAAGGAACTGCGCGCGTCAGGGCAGGCGCACGACCTCAAATCCTAGCCCCGCAACGCCGCGCTTCTGGGCCATTGGCTTCGACCAAGGCCAGCATTCGCACGGGGCGATGGAGAGTTGCCAGGATGTCCTTCGAAATTGGGCTCACAACCTACGTCGCACGAATAGCCTTCGAGGAGGCCGTCAGGGAGGTGGGGCTTCATCTGTAGCGTGAAGCTCAGCTATTGGCGCGACGCGAGGGGGGACGAGGCATGGAAAAGCTGCGAACTCCTTTCAAGGTAACAGCGGGTCGCTTTCTGCGCTCGGTGAGGATTTTCATGTCCTCGCAAGTCGGCGGCGCAGCCAAGCTTCTGACGGCAAGCCTTGTCGCGCTCTTCCTCGCGATCAACGGGCTCAATGTGCTGAACAGCTTCGTGGGCCGGAACTTCATGACGGCGATCGCCGACAGGCAGATCGCGGAGTTCGCCCGGCAAGCCGTATTCTATCTTCTCGTGTTTGCTGGCTCCACGATCGCATCGGTTTATGCGCGCTTTACGGAGGAACGGCTAGCACTCACCTGGAGAGACTTTCTGACGCGTCGCGCCGTCAGTCTCTATCTTACTGACGGAGCCTTTTACCGCCTCGGTGTTTCGGGCGAACTTTCGTATCCGGATCAGCGCATTTCGGAAGATATCCGCGCATTTACCGTGACGACACTGTCTTTCCTGCTGCTGATCTTCAGCAGCGGGCTAACGATCCTTTCATTCTCAGGCGTACTTTTATCCATCAACCCCGTCTTGTTCGCCGTGGCTTTCATTTATGCGGCTTGCGGCTCGCTTCTGACGATCTGGCTGGGGCGCCCGCTCATCAAGCTGAACTACGACCAGCTCGATAAAGAGGCAAGTTTCCGTACGGGCCTCATTCAAGCGAGGGAGAACGCCGAGCGAATCATACTGACCGGCAGTGAGCTGCGCATGAAGTCCTATCTCGCAAGCCGAATTGATGATTTGGTGACCAACTTTCGCAGCATAACATCCGTGAACCGCAATGTCGGCTTCTTCACGACGGGCTACAACTGGCTGATCCAGATCATCCCCGCTTTGATTGTCGCACCCGCCTTCTTCCGCGGTGATATCGAATTCGGGGTGATCACCCAATCCGCGGCGGCATTCGCAATGCTGGTGGGGGCCTTTTCGCTGATAATCAACCAGTTCAACTCGATATCCAATTTTGCCGCCGTCGTGGCGCGACTAAGCATGCTCTTGGAAGCGATAGAGAACTCGCAGCAGCGCGTGGGATCCGATATCCAGATCGTCGACACCAGCGAGGGCCTGTCTTTCGACAAGCTCACGGTACGATCCGAGCGGGACTGCTCGACGTTGTTGCAAGAGTTGACCGTAGCCATTCCGCCTCGTGCTCGCGTTCTGGTGACATGCGCCCGAGAGGACCAAGGGAGCGCGCTTTTCAGGGCCACCGCCGGTGTTGCGTGTCCCGGTTCTGGCCGAATTTTTCGCCCCGCCGGCGAACGGACACGCTTCCTGCCGCAGCAGTCCTATTTTCCGACGGGTACGCTTCGACAGCTCATTGCTCCGCCGGATGCGAGCACAAAAATTCCGGACGAACAAATTTCGCTGCTACTTGCCGAATTCGGACTCGAGCGCATTTCTAAGGCAGACGGATTTCAACAAGAAGTGGAATGGCATACGTCTCTGACGCAAAGAGAGCAGTGCCTGCTGATGCTGGCGAGCGTATGCGTTGCGAAGCCGGATGTCATCTTGCTTGAGAGGGCCGAGGTTGTGGTTGGCTGGGATACACTTTTCCGGATCATGACACGCTTTGCAAATGACGGCATCGCCTGCGTTCATATCGGGAGCGCCGCCAACATATCATCCTATGACGCCATCCTGGACTTTGGCGATAGTGGCGGATGGCAATGGAGGAAACCCACATAACCGCGCAGACGCTTCCGCGGCGTGCAGCACGGAGATTGCGACGACAAGAAAGTCTATAGGAGGCTGACGATGACGAATGCCGCTCTTGCAACCGACGATTATCTGAAAACGAGCACTCCGCTTGGAGCAGAGGAACTCCGCTTGATGGACGCCTACTGGCGCGCATCGAACTATCTTTCGGTCGGGCAGATTTATCTGCTCGACAATCCGCTCCTGAAGCAACCCCTCAAGCGGGAGCACATCAAGCCGAGGCTGCTTGGCCACTGGGGAACGTCGCCTGGCCTGAACATGCTCTATGTGCATTTGAACCGCGTGATCAAGCGCGACGATCTCAACATGATTTATGTGATCGGGCCTGGCCATGGTGGGCCATCGCTGGTCGCGCATGCCTATCTGGAGGGGACCTACAGCGAAGTCTACCCGAATATCGGTCAGGACACCGAAGGGATGAAGGCTTTGTTCAAGCAGTTCAGCTTTCCCGGCGGCATTCCGAGCCATGTCGCTCCCGAAACGCCGGGAAGCATCCACGAGGGTGGCGAACTGGGCTATGCGTTGAGCCATGCCTATGGCGCGGCCTTCGACAATCCGGATCTGATCGTCGCCTGCGTCGTTGGCGACGGCGAGGCGGAAACCGGTCCGCTTGCCACAGGATGGCATGGCAATAAGTTTCTCAATCCTGCCCGTGACGGATGCGTGCTGCCGATCCTGCATCTCAACGGTTACAAGATCGCCAATCCCTGCTTCCTGGCCCGCATCCCCAAGGACGAATTGCGGAAGTTCTTCGAGGGGATGGGCTATGCTCCGCTTTTCGTGGAAGGTCATGATCCTGACAAGGTGCAGCAGCAGCTGGCGGCAGCGATGGATACAGCCGTTGGCGAGATCAACCGGATCTGGGCGGAGGCGCGTGAGAAGGGTAATCTGAAACGCCCGGCGTGGCCGATGATCGTTTTCCGCACACCAAAGGGCTGGACCTGCCCAAGCGAAATCGACGGCAAGAAATGCGAGGACTACTGGCGGTCGCACCAGGTTCCGATGGGCGACATGGATAAGCCGGAACACATCGAGATCCTTCAGCACTGGATGCAGACGTACAAACCTGGAGAGCTCTTTGACGACGACGGTAAGCTGCGCGCCGAATTCGCGGCGCTCGCCCCGGCTGGCAATCGCCGGATGAGCGATAATCCGCACGCGAACGGTGGCCTGGTGCTGCGTGACCTGAAGATGCCGGATTTCCGCGACTACGCCGTTCCCGTGCCGAGGCCCGGGGCGACAATGACCGAATCCGCCCGGGTAATGGGCAAGTTTCTTCGCGATGTCATGAAGCTGAACCTGAACACAAAGAACTTCCGGTTGTTCAGCCCCGACGAGAACAACTCGAACCGCTGGCAGGATGTGCTCGAGGTCACCAACCGCTGCTACATGGCGGAGATCTATCCCGAGGACGATCACCTGTCGCCTGATGGCAGGGTGATGGAGGTGTTGAGTGAGCATCAGTGCCAAGGCTGGCTTGAAGGCTACCTTCTGACAGGACGCCACGGCTTCTTCTCGTGCTATGAGGCCTTCATTCACATCATCGACTCGATGTTCAACCAGCACGCCAAATGGTTGAAGGTGTGTAGTCACATACCTTGGAGGCGGCCAATTGGATCGCTCAACTACTTCCTGAGCTCACATGTCTGGCGCCAGGATCATAACGGCTTCAGCCATCAGGATCCGGGGTTCATCGACCATGTCGTCAACAAGAAGGCCGAGGTGATCCGCGTCTATCTCCCTGCGGACGCAAACACGCTGCTTTCCGTCACCGATCATTGCTTGCGTAGCCGCAACTACGTGAATGTCGTCGTGGCCGGCAAGCAACCGGCGCCGCAATGGCTGACCATGGATGAGGCGATCAAGCATTGCGCCGAGGGCCTCGGCATTTGGGAATGGGCCAGCAATGACAAAGGCAGTGAGCCTGACGTCGTGATGGCGTGCTGCGGCGACGTTCCAACGCTCGAGACGCTGGCGGCGGTGCAATTGATCCGCGAGCATCTGCCCGAACTGAAGGTGCGCGTCATCAACGTCGTCAACCTCATGAAGTTGCAGCCATCAAGCGAGCATCCTCATGGTCTTTCAGACCGCGATTTCGATGCGCTCTTCACCAAGGACAAGCCGATCATCTTCGCGTTCCATGGATATCCCTGGCTGATCCACCGGCTGACCTACCGGCGCACCAACCACGGCAATCTGCATGTACGCGGATACAAGGAGGAGGGGACGACGACGACGCCATTCGACATGGTCGTTCTGAACCAGCTAGACCGCTTCCATCTTGTCGAAGACGTCATCGATCGGTTGCCGCAACTCGGTTCCCGCGCCGCCTACTTCAAGCAAGCGATCCGCGAGAAGCTGATCGAGCACCGGCAATACATTGAAGAGCATGGCGATGACATGCCTGAAATCACCGGTTGGAAATGGGGCGTCCAGGGGCGGCCAGTAAAGACACAAAGGACGTCGACGGAAGGTGACAACACCTAAGGCGTTCGGCCCGCAACGTGCGGCAGGGCGGCGCATCCCGGCGGCCGATGACGTCGGTGCAGTATACAAGTCACTGCTGTGATGACGCTCGGGCGGCGATTTGCATATTGGCGAGTTGATGAGCGCCGTCAGGCGCGAAGCCGTGTGGAAAGGGGAAATCATGGTCGAGGTACCCACCCCAAACATCGAGTCCGCGCCCAGCGACGAGGATTTCGCGCGACTACAGTTCACGACTCTACTCTATTACCTGCATTGCACGAACCCGGACAACGGGCTCGTGCGCGACAAGACGCAAGCGGGCGCGCCGGCGAGTATCGCCGCCATCGGCATGGCCCTTGCCACTATCCCTGTCCTCGTGGAGCGCGGTATCATCATTCGTGAGTTTGCCGGCAAGATCACCCGACGGAGGCTTGATTTTCTGTTGCATTGCCACCAGGGTCCCGAGCCGGACGCCTCGGGCTATAAGGGCTTCTTCTACCACTTCCTCGATATCGAAACAGGACGTCGGGTATGGCAGTGCGAATTGTCGACCATCGACTCGGCCTTCCTGTTTGCCGGCGCCCTGACGGTCGCCACTTACTTTGATGAGGATACGGCTGACGAAGCAAGGATCAGGCAACTTGCTGCATCGCTCTACGAGCGGGCAGACTGGAACTGGGCATGTGACCACGGCGCGACCCTGACGCACGGCTGGCGCCCGGAGGACGGCTTCATTCCCTACCGCTGGCGCGGCTACGACGAAGGCTTGCTTCTCTACATACTGGGGCTCGGTTCGTCCTCGCATCCGTTGCCGCGGGAAAGTTATGCGGCCTACACGGAAAGCTATGACTGGCGCAACATCTTCGGACGCGAACTGCTCTATTCCGGTCCGCTCTTCACGCACCAGCTTTCGCACATGTGGATCGATTTCCGCAACCTCCGCGACGAATTCATGCGCGAGCATGACAGCGACTATTTTCAAAACAGCAGGCAGGCGACGTTTGTCCAGCAGGAATATGCGATCCGAAATCCGATGGAGTTCGAAGGCTATGGCGAGCACTGCTGGGGATTTACCGCAAGCGATGGACCCGGCTGGCTGACGGCGGAAGTTGACGGGGTGCGCAGGGAGTTCTTCGACTATATCGCCCGCGGGGCACCGTTCGGGCCGGACGACGGGACGGTCTCGCCCTGGGTCGTCGTGGCGTCCCTGCCTTTCGCACCCGAGATCGTCATTCCGACCGTCCTCAACTGCGGGCGCATGAATCTGGGAATGACGCGGCTCTACGGGTTCAAGCCATCGTTCAATCAGACTTTCAAGGTTGCAGACAGTCCTACAGGGTGGTGGATCAGCCCCTGCCACTTCGGCATCGATCAGGGCCCGGTGGCGCTGATGATCGAGAATTACCGGACCGGCTTCCTATGGAATTTGATGCGCAATTGCGAACCTATTGTCAGGGGACTGCGCCGCGCCGGATTTACCGGCGGCTGGCTTTAGCCAGTGTTTGTGCATGCGCACTTGTGCGATGGTCGCACTCGTCGAGTTCGATCAATGGGAACCGCGAAGCTGATTGTCCACGAGCCAATTCCGATTGAAAACACGCTTCGCTCCATCGGTTGCCTGGGAGGTCTGCACGATATCCTCCCGCAACCACCAGTCGATCGACGTGGCGGGCGCCGAGAGTTTTCCTTGTTCAAGGTTTGCCGTGACCAGGATTGATATCGATGGGTTCCGCGCAGACTTCCCTGCAGCCGTTTCGGCAGCCGACAGAGCAAAGAGCGGCGCGACGATGCCCGTCATGAGGACGGACGCGTAGACTGGTAGCGTTTGCGAGTACGACATAACATGCACCCCGCTGGAACTGCAGCAATACTACAATGTCGCAAGTCAAACCTGTAGTCGAGCCTGTATTTTCTGTGCTTCGTCCAATGAGAGGCCGCGGGGATAGGAAGTGCCCCGCGCTGGACTTCTGTATCTTTACTTTGGCGCCTGCAGCGGCGACCGGCACAAGCGCTATCGCTTCAGCAGCACCCCGTGTTGGCTCGGGGCTGCACTCCGCAAATCTCAGTCAAAACGAGAGCGTTGCGGCCCCCTCCTTGATCTCGGCATGCATCGCGCTTGCGCCGACGATCACGACGCCATCGAGGAGATCTTCCTGACAGTAGCCGCGCGACGTCACGCATGGTGGGCAAGCCCAGATCGTGCCGCCGCGATTCTGAAAGTCCTCGATCAAATTCGTGAGAGGGTCGAGAGGAGGGACATGCGTCATGCGCTGGCCGCCTTTTCGCACCAAATCGATCGCGGTGCTGGTGAGGAACATCGAGACTTTGAGCCCGGCGGTGATGCCGCCGTTGGCGATCGTGAAGGCAACGGATGAAAGCTCGGAATCAATTCCCTTCGTCAGGAGCACGACGAGTTTTTCAGTCGAGGTTTGCATAGTATTCTCCTCCAGTTGAGTTGTACCTGTTCACTCTAGGGAGGCGGGAAGCACCTGTATTTGGCCGAGATGCGTGAAGACTTATCCAAAAGTCCTCAACCGATGCGCGGCGTGGCGCGGGATGACGTTCTGTCGACGCTACTGTCAGCGATGCGCCTTTCGGGATCGCTGCAGTTCTGCTTTATGCCGTCTGGTGCCTGGCAGACGGATGACAAACCTTCCCTGGCCGCTCTCTCGGGAAAAGCAAACGGTACGGTGCCGTTCCACATCGTCGTCGCGGGCCAATGCTGGCTGAAGATTGAAGGCGAAGAGGCAACCTTGAATGCAGGTGATGTGCTGATCTTCCCCTTCGGTACCGGACATCAATTAGGGGCAGGGGCCGGCGGCGTATTGGTCGAACCCATGCGCGAATTGCCGCCGAAGCCGTGGCGGCAAATCCCCGTTCTCCGGCATGGAGACGAAGCGGACGGCGTGAGGCTGCTCTGCGGCTACCTACAATGCGATGCGCTGAGCTTTGAGCCACTGAGGAAGGCGTTGCCCAAGCTCATTCATGTGAAGACGCTCGGCGCGAATGGTGGAGACTGGCTCCGTGCCACCATCCGGCAGATGGTTGACGAGGTGGATAGGCCACGTGCGGGTGGAATTTCCATGCTGCCGCGGCTGACCGAAATGATCTTCATCGAAATTCTCCGCCACCAGATCATGATGGCCGAGCCGGGTAGTGTCGGTTGGCTGGCGGCGCTGGCGGATGAGGCGTTGTCGCGGTGCCTTTCCATCATTCACGACGACCCGACGCACGACTGGTCTTTAAAGGAATTGTCGATCACCTGCGGGATGTCGCGAAGTGTGCTGGCGGAGCGGTTTCAGATCATTCTTGGCACATCCCCCATCAGGTATGTGCGGGATTGGAGGCTCTATCTTGCCAGCGTGTCGCTGGCGACGACCGGAGCGCCGATCGCGGCAATTGGTTATGAAGCCGGATATGCGACGGAGGCGGCTTTCAGTCGAGCCTTCTCCCGCGCCTTCGGCACACCGCCGGCGACGTGGCGCACACAGGCGCAGAATCCCCACGCGGCCTTGGGCCAGAGGCCACTTTCCAGTACACCGTGAAAGCCTTGTGCGCTGCACGGCGAGCGGGCTGTTTGGCGGTCTAAAGTGGGCCGTCGGGTCGCAACCCGACGGCCTTTCAAGATCGCAACGTTCTAAATGCGGCTTTGACCTCGTCGCTGAACAGTTCAGGTTCTTCCCAAGCCGCGAAGTGCCCGCCTTTTGCGGCGCGATTGTAGTAGATGAGCTTGGGATATGCCCTGGATAGCCAGCTCTTCGGCGGCTTGTAAACTTCTCCGGGGAATACCGTGACGGCAACCGGAACGTTCACCGGGGTCAATTTCACTCCCGAAGCAGTGTTTTCCCAATAAATCCGCCCGCTGGAAGGGCCGGTATTCGTCAGCCAGTAGAGCGTGATATTGTCGAGGATAGCCTCCTTGTTCAGGGCCTTCTCCGGGTCTCCACGTGTGAAGACCCAATCGGCCATCTTATCGTAGAGCCATGCGGCCAAGCCGACCGGCGAATCCGCGAGGCCATATCCGACTGTCTCCGGACGGGTACCCATGATGGCCGCGTAACCGAAGCCGTTGTTCAGGAAGTCGCGGGCCTCTTCGAAAACGGCCTTTTCATCTAGAGACAGGCTATTCGGCGCGGGTGCGCCGGCCTTGAGAGCCTGCGCAGCTTCCGGTGGGAAAGTCGTCGCGCGTTCGACCCTGTTGACATGGATACCCAGCAGTCCTTCAGGTGCCTGACGACCCAGGGCATCGCTGATGATCGCGCCCCAGTCACCGCCTTGGGAGACGTAACTGTTATAGCCGAGACGTTTCATCAACGCGTCCCATGCTGCCGCTATCCGTTGCGGGTTCCAGCCCGTCACGGTCGGCTTCTGGGAGAAGCCGAAACCGGGGATCGAGGGGAGCACCAGGTGGAAGGCGTCTTCAGCGCTGCCGCCGTAAATAGTGGGATCGGTTAGCGGGCCTACGACATTCAAAAGTTCGAACACCGACCCCGGCCATCCGTGCGTCATGATCAGTGGCAGTGCGCCCTCATGCTTCGAACGAATGTGGATGAAATGAATGTCCAGGCCATCGATGTTCGTCAGAAACTGGGGCAGCGCGTTCAGCTTCTCTTCGGCCTTTCGCCAGTCATAGGACGTCTGCCAGTAGTCGACCAAATCTCTCAGTCTATCGGGCTGGACACCCTGAGAGCGGTCGGTCACCGTTTCGCCGTCCGGCCACCGCGTCGCGGCAAGGCGTCGCCTGAGGTCCGTTAGCGCGGCCTCGGGAACTTCGGCTCTGAACGGACGGATATCCCCTCCGCCAGCCTTCGTCACGTCAACGGCGTTCGCTGCGGCTGCCGCCAAGGGGAGTATCGTCGTCGCAAGTCCGATTGCCGCACCGCCAAACAGCAGTGAGCGCCGTGACATATGCATTCTTTCGATTGATTGCTGGATCGTCATGACATGCATCCTTTGCGCGGGAAGCCTCCAGGGCTCATTTGACCGGCTCGACGAGTGCGACGCCCTTGCTGACGATATAGGTCGCCAATTCGGAAGCCTTGCCGCCACCGACGTTCCTGGCGGAGTGCGGCACTCCCGAGGGAATGAACAGCGACTTGCCGGCTATCAGCGTAACGGGCTTGCGGCCCTCGATCCGGTATTCCAGCGTGCCCTGGAGGACGAACGCTATTTCTTCGCCGGGGTGCTTGTGATTGATTGCCAGAGCGCCGGGATTGAAATCGACTCTCGTCTGGATGACTTCCTCTCCCGGAACGCTGATGTTGCTTTTGACGAGATCGATGCGCTGTATATCAAGCTGTTGTGCCTGAGCTGTCTGAAGCGACAGGACGCCAAGTGCCAGGGCCGAGATGATGGTCTTACGCGTTTTCATATGCTTCCCCCTTCGAAGATGGTGGGAGGCGTGGGTAAGGTACGCCACGCTCCCGAGATAGTTGGAGGCGCGATCAGACCTGATCCGGACCTGCACGGTAGATCAGGAACTTATTGCCTTCAGGATCGCGGAAATATGCACAATAGGGGCCTTCGCCGTTTTCGCCTCTCGGGCCCGGAGTTCCTTCGTCGGACCCGCCCAACGCCAAAGCCGTCGCATGCGCTTCGTCGACCTGGGTGCGGGAGCGAGCTTCGAAAGCAACCATTCCACCATTGCCGACGGTGGCCGGCTTGCTGTCAAACGGTCTGATGACGCCGAATTCCAGCGTCTGGTGGCCATAGTAGACAGCGCGACCGGGCTGGACGAGAACACGGCCGATCCCGAATACGCCAAGCAGTTTGTCGTAGAATGCCGAGGCGGCATCCAGGTCGTTGGTCCCGACGGTCGAATGGCCCGGCAGGCCACGCACCGTCTCGGGCCGGGCGGCAGGTTGTTTGTTGACTGTCATGTCGTTCATGTGCTTCTTCCTTTTGGCTCAGGGGTTCAATCGGGGCCGTCTCGGATGCGAGCTCTCCGGCCAGCGAGTGGGAAGAAGCTAAGCGGGGCAAGCTTGCCTCGGTACTCAGGGAAACTGAGAGCCAGCCTCTCGTTTCCATGCCCTGAATAGGCTTCGATGCAGGTCTCTGGGCGCCAGCTCGCTATCCACAAAGATCGTCGACGACACCGTGCACGTTTGTATTTCGTCTGCGGCGAGCATCCGCCAGATCGGCTGCGGTGCGATCGACGCAGCGGTTTATGCCCCGTTCGGGACCTGCCGAATTCAAGAGGCTGCCTCTCGCGTTCTTGCTCTACCCGATGCGGTGGCGATGTTCGATTTTACGGTGATCGACCAAACCGGTCGTGGAATTTCGAACGAAAGGGCACTCACATGCTGAAGTTGTCAATCGGAACCCTGCTTGCGGCCGCAGCGGCTTTTGCACCTATGTCGCTGGGGCATCTTGCAGCCGCCGAGCGAAAAAGCCAGGCCAGCATCGGCTTCCTCGACGTTGGCAAGGGCATCACGCTGAGGAGAATGGTGGTGCGGGCACCGAACCCGAAGGGGACGGTCCTCTTCCTGCACGGGTTTCCCGAAACCCTATTTGTCTGGAAGGAGATCTCGGCTGCACTCAGCGACGATTTCGAAGTGCATGCCTTCGACTGGCCAGGGTTTGGACAATCGACGCGACCCGCTGTCGAGAAATTCTCCTACGCACCCACAGCCTACGCGGAGGTGCTGAAGGCTTATATCGAGAAAGCCGGCATCGATCGATCGAATCTTACGATCTACGCCACGGACATCGGTGCCCTTCCTGCGCTGCTTTTGGCAGTCGACGAACCGGATATTGCCAGAAGCATCATCGTCGGCGACTTTGCGCCGTTCAACCGGCCCGAATACATGTTCGACAGTCTGCAGAGCCTGAAGGCCGAGCCTTCGGCCTCACAGGTGCGCGCGCACATGAACGAGACCAGCGCCGAGATTCTGGCGAATGCCTACAGGCGAGGTCTTTCAAAGGAAGAGCAGTTCGACCTGCCCGAAGACGTCCAGAAAGACATGGTCCGTGGCTGGAGCCACGGGGCTTTGACCTCGGCTGATGCCTTCTATCATTATTATGCCAAGTTCACGCGGGATGAGGATTTCCTCGAGGCAAATCTGGACAAGCTCAAGACCACAATCAAGGTGGTCTGGGGCGAGAAGGACCTCTACATCAGGAAGGAAATGGGCGCCGAGTTGGCCAAGCGGATCGATGCGAAACTCGATATATTTGGTGGCCTCGGGCATTACCCGCATTTGCAAAAGCCAGAGCAGACCGTTGAAGAAGTGCGCGCCTCATTCCGGTGAGACGGTAGCACTCGCGAGGTCGGCACCATAACTTCTGCAGGCCGCCCGAAGCCGCGGCAGGGTCCAGTCGATGAATGAACGCACCTTCAGGGCGAGTAGACCTTGGCGCGAATAGACGATGTGGATTGGCCCTGGTGGGCCGGCGTATTCATCCAGGATCGGCACAAGCGCGCCCGACGCCAATTCGGCGGCAACCTGGTAGTCGAAGAGCCGTGCAATACCCGCTCCGCTGAGCGCGGCGGCGACACAGTTCGCCGCAGTGTTGACCTCGACCCGATGGCGGGGGACGGATTCAATCGATGCGCCATCGACGTCGAATGTCCAGAAGAATGTCCGCTTGTTGAAAATGATGCCGTCGTGGTTTGCCAGGTCGCCGGGATGCTCGGGACGTCCACTCTGCTTCAGATAGGTCGGGCTGGCGCAGGTGAGCAGCCGGAATTCGCCAGCCTTCACCGCATAGAGGGAACTGTCCGCAAGTTCGCCAAGCCTGATGGCGATATCCACCTGCTCACCGACCAAGTGAACCGTGCGGTCGAGCGACAGCAGGTTCAACGAGACCTCTGGGTGTTGCTGTATGAATTCCAGCGCGATCGGCAACACGTAACGGCGCCCGAACTCCACGGGCATCGTAATTGTCAGGGTCCCACGAGGGGTGTGATATTCCCCGGAGGCACGGCGCTCGGCCTCCTCAAGATCCGCCATGATTTTCCGCGCGGCTTCGACATAGTCGCGCCCGGCATCCGTCAGCTGCAGGTTCCGACTTGTGCGGATGATGAGATTTGCGCCGAGCTGCCGTTCAAGATCGGCGACTTTGCGGCTGACACTGGGCAACGGCGCGTTCAGCACCCGACTGCCGGCCGACAGACTGCCAGCGTCGACCACCGCAAGCAACACACGCATGGCATCAAATCTGTCCATCGAACACCGAAGCTAGCGTTTGTCTTTGTCGAAGCCAAATCGGCTCGGAGGATTGAACACGTTTGACGGCGCCCTGTCACGTGCGAGATTGCGATACGATTGCCGGTCTCATGGTTCATGAGTTCGCGATCTAGGTGGCAAGCCCGCGTAGGTTTTGCGTCTGCGAACGTTTCGCGAGTCAGAAAATGCAACAATTTCATTCGCTTATTTTTTGCAGAAGATCGTGCTTAGAGAATTTTTGTGGTTTTTCGCGATAGGTATGATCCCGATCCACAGTCGGCATTGCGCCTGAACAGAAGGTACTTCAAGCAGGACGCCCTGCTGCCGGGGTTTCCTGACCGTTGGTACGAGGCAAAGACGCCGACGAAGTGTTGAGTGACGGGCCCGTGGCGTGCGAACACCATCTCATCTAGCAGGTCCCACGTTCCATTATCGCAACACGAGGTGAGCACCTTTCGAGTATTGAGATCGAAGGTCCCAGCCCTAAAATCTGGAGCTGAAAAACAAGGGGTCTTCAAACTCATGACTGACCATTCGATTGCGACAATCCCGCCCGACCAACCGTTGCCCGATCTCTCGAACATGAGCCTGATCCCGAATTATTTGACGACCCTCGCAGGGCTTCGTCCGGAACAGATTGGCCAGACGCTGCTCTATTGGACGTGCATTCCGCTGCTCGTCATGACGCCAATCGCCGTGTGGGCGCTGCATCGCACCGACGGACGGTTTGTGCTGTTTCGCGGCGGCAGCGCTCCTCGGAGCCGGTCTGATGGGCGACTGGAGCGGCAACAATTTCCGGACGATGACAGGCGCTCGCGCAGAGCCGCGGTCTGACGCTGTTGGGGCAGCATGTACAGAAGCAGGCGAACGTATTGTCCTTCATCGACGCCTTCTGGCTGACGTTCTTCTGCGCCGTCGGAGGCCTCGTCATCCTGGCCTTCGTGACCGAGGCGCCCAAGGGGCCGCTTCCGGCGTAGTATCTGGCCGATGATAGAGCGCGAAGGAACCAGACGCCTGTCTCCGGCTTTCCTCGATATTGGAGGATCACGACATGACGAATCTAAAGCCCAGGCTGGTCGAGCGGTGTCCTGGAAAATCCATGGGTCAGCTCCGCCATCGCCGCGGCGACGCCATCTCCTCGATCCCCTCCAAGGTGAACAGCTCCTGCGCCACAGCGTGGTACGACACCGACGTTCGTGGTATTTTTTGAGAACGGTGGAGCGGAATGAACGTCGATGCAGACGATTAAGGACTGGCTAGGTCAACTCGGTCTTGGCAAGTACGCTGAGGCCTTCGTCGAGAATGACGTCGATCTGCGAGCGCTCCCTCATATCGCGGAATCCGACCTCCGGGAGCTCGGCGTCTCGCTTGGGCACCGGAAGATTATTCTAGCTGCTATAAACGGACTTGCGCCGCAACGTCCGGACGAACAGTCTCCTGCTTCGGCCGCTATTGAGGCCACGTCCGAAGCAGCGGCTGAGCGGCGACTCCTCAGCGTGCTCTTCTGCGACCTGGTCGGGTCGACAGCGCTGTCGGCGCAGCTCGACCCGGAAGACATGCACGAGTTGACCCGCCGTTATCAGGATAGCGTCGCCGGCGCAGTCACGCGGTTCGGAGGCTACGTCGCCAAGTATCTCGGAGATGGCGTGCTCGCCTATTTCGGATGGCCTATGGCTTACGAGGACCATGCCGAGCGTTCGATCCGGGCCGGACTCGAGGCGATGGCCGCCGTCGACGCCCTGCAGTCGCCCAACGCGCAGCAATTGAAGGCTCGCATCGGCATCGCATCCGGGCACGTGGTTGTTGGCAACCCCGACGGCAGCGCGAAGGAGCGTGCATCGATCGCGGGAGACACTCCCAACCTGGCAGCACGCCTGCAGGGCGTGGCCGCCCCAGGCCAGATCGTGGTCTCCGACAGCACCCGCCGCCTCGCCGGGCAGTCGTTCAAAATCGAGCGCCTCGGCGAGCAGGAGCTCAGAGGCTTCACCTCGCCCATCGCGCTGTTCGAAGTCCGCGGTGAACGAGAGGTGGAAAGCCGTTTCGAAGCCGCGCATGCCACCGGGCTTTCGAAATTTGTCGGCCGCGTTAGTGAGATCGGCCTGCTGCTCGAACGGTGGGAGTTGGCGAAGGCCGGCCAAGGCCAGGCGGTCTTCCTGTCGGGGGAGGCTGGCATCGGGAAATCGCGCCTTATCGAGGCTTTCGAAGAACATCTGCAAGAGACACAGCATGAACTCATCCGATTGCAGTGTTCACCCTATCACGCTACCTCGGCCTTTTACCCGATCGTCGAGCGACTGAGCCGGGTCGCGTCGTTTGCGCCGGCCGATGACCGGAACACGCGCGTCGAAAAGTTTCGCACCCTTGTTCGCCGCTACGGCGAAAGTCCCGCCGAAGTTGGCGCGATCTATGCCGAGCTGCTTTCGCTCGACGTCGGCGACGAATTTAGGCCGCCGGATCTCTCCGCCCACCAGCGCAAGGAACTTCTCGTCCGCACATTGGCGAACCGTTTGCTGCTTGCGGCCAGGATCGCACCGGTGCTCATGGTTGTCGAAGACGCGCACTGGATGGACCCGTCCACCAGCGAAGTGCTGAGAGAACTCGTCAGCCGGCTTCACGGCACGGCCGCCCTTGTCGTTGTGACCCACCGACCGGAATGGAGTGCGGACTGGGCAAGCGGACTGGCGCAGGCGACGACGCTCTCCATTGGGCGCCTGACCAGGCAGCAGATGCGCGAGCTGATCGAATCGATGGTCTCCGACATTCCCGAACAGCTTGCCGAAAGGATCGCGCAGCGAACGGACGGAGTGCCGCTGTTCGTCGAGGAGTTGACCCGCTCGATCGTGGAGAGGGGAAAGTCGACGTCGCTCAACGTAGAGATCCCGGACAGTCTGCAGGGCTCCCTGATGGCACGTCTCGATTGTCTAGCGACGACGGCCAAGGAGGTCGCGCAAATTGCCGCCGTAATAGGCAGGGAATTCGATCGCGGCCTTCTTTCGAAAGTCGCAGGCCTCGACGACCGAACGCTCGAGAAAGCATTGAACCAGCTCGAGTCCAGCCAGATCGTCGTCGGCGGCGTCTTGCATGATGCTCTCGTTTTTCGCCATGCGCTCATTCAGGATGCGGCCTATCAATCGCTCCTCAACCGGCGCCGTCGACATTTCCACGAGGAGATCGCCAAGGTTCTCGTCGACCAGTATGCCGACGTCGCTGCCACGCAGCCCGAGCTCATCGCCCAGCACTACGAGAAAGCGCAACGGGTTGAGCTCGCGCTTCCCTACTGGATGAAGGCCGGGGAACGCGCCCTTGCACGATCAGCCAACTTCGAGGCGGTCGACCACTTCCAGAACGCCCTGGTGATCGCAGAGCAGTTGCCCAAAGGACCCGACCGGCATACGGAGCTGCTCGCCGCGATCCTGAAACTCGGCGACGCCCTGTTCGCTGCGGGCCGCATGACGGATTCGCTGGCGAAATACAGGCTTGCCGCCCCATTGGCACGCAAAGCGGCCGACACGCAAGCCTTCATTCGCGCAGTGATCGGTCTTGACGGCTCCAAATTCCTCTCCTCGAGTTCGCTTGCCGAAACGTTGCCGCTTCTCGAGGAAGCCCTGGCGATGGTTGAACCAGCGGATAACAGGTCACGGTGCCAGCTTCTCAGCCGCCTTGCGCGGGCATACACCTACTTGAGCGACAGCAAGAACGCCGCAAAATGCCATGGTGAAGGGATCGAACTGGCCCGACGGGTTGGCGATAAGACTGCGCTTGTGGAGCTCTCCGCTCTGCCATTCCTGACGCCGGCACCGGTCAAGTCCGTCATGGAAAAAAACGACCGGATCGCTCGCGTAGATGAAATAAGACGCCTCGCCGGTGAGATCGACGACGACGATGTGCAAAGCCGAGCGCTTTCAATTGACACCTTCGTCTCCACGGAACTAGGCGATCGCGCACGAGCCGATCGGGCGGTTGACGCGCTGGAAGAGCTTGGTACCAAGCGGCAGCATCTCAACATCCAGTTCTACGCTCGGATCGCAAGAGCGATGATGGCCATCCTCGATGGAAGGTTCACCGCAGCGGAAGATCTTGCTGAAGAAGCGCTGAAGCTGGGCATGCGGACCCTTGGCGCTCAGCCCGAGGGCGTTTACGGCATGCAGATGTTTGCGATCCGACGGGAGCAGAGCCGCCTCTCGGAGGTCGCACCGGTCATGAAACTGCTGATCGAGGAAAACCCGGAGGAAACCATCTGGCTACCGGGATTTGCGCTGGTTGCCTTTGACCTGGGCTATCGGGAAGCGGCCCAAAGGAGGTTGAGCGAGCTTGCCCGCAGCCGCTTCGCCCTTCCGCTTGACGGAAAGCGAAGTGCGTCCCTCTCGTTCCTGACGGAAGTCGCCGCCGGTCTCGGCGACGCGGATGCTGCCAGGACCCTCTACAAGCTGCTGCTCGACTACAAGGAGATGACCGTCACGATAGGTATGGCGACCCTCTGCTTCGGCGCGGCAAGCCGCTATCTGGGTATGTTGGCAGCCGCGCTGGGTGAATTCGACAGAGCGTCGGAGCACTTTGAGCATGCGCTCGAGATGAACTCGGCGATCGGCTCGCGACCGTGGCTCGCGCACACACAGGCAGACTATGCGGACTTGCTGATGAAAATAGGTAGCCGGGCCGCGATAAAGAGAGCAATGTCACTATCCGAGCATGCCCGGTCAACTGCGGCCGAACTGGGAATGGCCCGGCTGCAACAGCGACTGAAGCTGACGATTCATTAGGACCAACAGTTCGCTGCTTTTGGTGGGAAGAGGGTCTCGTCATGCCACGCTACATCATTGAAAGAAACTTTGCAGAGCAACTCGATTTATCGAAAGAGGGGGTCGAGCAAATCAACCTGATCAACGACCAGGAAGGAGTGAAGTGGATTTTTTCCTTCCTCAGTGCGGATAGGAAAAAGACTTACTGCCTTTACGAGGCGCCCAATACGGAAGCCATTCTCGCCGCGGCCCGGAGGAACAATGTCCCCGCGGATGTAATCATTGAGGTTAGCGAGGAGATCGGTCCCAATATGTTTGCGTAGCGCTCCCTTCCGTGCCTTCCTGATCTTAGTCCGGAGAGCAATCGCCATCTCCCGCCACGCTGCCGGGAGCGGCAGGTGGCGGCGGGCCATAGCATAACGCTGGTCAGGATCGTCCTTGATGCGATCGAGGGCGTCCGCCCAGAACTCACCATTCTCAGGTGCCGGACCTGTTGCCTGAGCAACAAAGCTTCCATCCGGCTCCTGCTGACCGACCACTTCCCACATGCCGCGGTCGAGCGCACGGGCCTCTTCGTCGGCTTTCGTGTCGACCCACAGCAACCTCGCTTTCACAGTAAGCTCGCCTGAACCGGTTCTCCGTCCTTCGAGACGATACTGGATCCGTAGGGCTCGCGCGATGTGATCATGATCGCATCATTCGGCGCCGGACGTGCGAGATGCTGTGCCTCCTCCCACGGCGCATTCATCCAGACATCCGTCTCCTCCTTCGTCAGCAGCCGGACGGGCATCGCCTTCCAGTGAATGGCTTCACGATGTCGTTCGGGTTCGTCGTCAGGAAACCGTATAAATCGTCTGTCGTCAGCCCGTCCTTCACCTTCCATACGCTTGTCCACCGCGGGACGTGGATCCCGGCGAAGAACATAAGCTCTTTGCTTTTGTCTCGGCCGAACCAGGCATTCGGGACTTTCCCTCCCGGCTCCTGGCTGTCGGGATCGGGTTCAGCGAAAGTTGTCACCGGAATGATGCATCTATGCTCGACGCCAAACCATTGCCTCCAGTGCTTAAGATTGAGCTTCCGTACATTCGTCACGCCGCGGTCAGGTTCCATCCGCAGGAGTTCGTCCACATCGAAAGGCTTTCCTTTGGCTGCGAGTTTCGCGGCACGGCCTTCGGTAGCTTCCTCTTGGACGCGCGTCGGAGATGGCAGACCCCAGCGGGCATGGACGAGCTGCTTGCGACCGTCTGCGGTGTTGCAGATGATCGGCCCATCTGGTCCGGCTTCATCTGATACGTGGGCATCAGGTTGATCATGCTCTCGGCATCGATCGCCCATTTCCGGACCCAGTCTCTGTCGTCCATGCGGTATAGATTTCACACGCCAGCCATCTCCCGTCGGTTGGGATGCGCAACGTAGCCGACCAACATAAAGCTGCCAACACCTGCGATCTGGAAAGCACCGGCGACCGCTCCTATCTCAAGCCCAATAGGAATTCAGGGAGGTTACCATGCCAGAACCTGCCAATCGTGCGGGCGAAAGGCCTCTTGTCGAGATCCTTCCCCCAGCGAGGTTCTCCTGCCGCGGAACTGTCGTCTGCGATTGCTGCCATCAGAGGAAGAGCAGGGACGAATTCGATGAAGATGCATTCGGAATCTGCGCAGAATGTATCGGTTCCGACGTGGTTGTCGTGGATATCGTAGCTCGTTTTCCAGACGACTAGCAAGCTGCCACTCCACTGGGCGGGGTCGGCTGCAGGCATGGGAACCGAGTGCCGCACCGATCCCCATGGGATCGCGCACCTGACGCAGTGTCGAGGACAAGTCGAGTGGCTTTTTGGTCTTCCCGGGCAACGACGGCTCCATGACGAAACGGCCGGGTCGTTAATCGGACTGGGCGTCGAAGGCAATCTTTCGGTCCCGACAAAAATTTTTTCAATAAGGCCGGTCACTTACTGGTTTCGCCTACGTCCCTGATTCAACGGCATAATCTTTCGCGTCACTAAAATTGTGAGACGATATTCCTATTTTCGGGCTGCTCCGGCAGATGACCGCAGGCCATAACGTGGTCGCCGATTACAGCCATACCGGGCTGACACTCCGGGAGCATCCCGATCGCGTTCCTGCGCAAGGATCTGCAGAAGCGGAACATCGTGACCTGCGCGGACGCGATGAACGCGCGGGACGGCCGCTGGCTGATGGCGGCGGGACTTGTCCTGGTGAGGCAGATGCCAGGGTCGGCAAAGGGGGTCATGTTCGTGACCATCGAGGACGAGACTGGACCGGCGAACGTCGTGGTGTGGCCGTCGCTGTTCGAGAAGCGCCGTAGGGTAGTGCTGGGATCGTCGATGATGGCCATCAACGGCAGGATCCAGCGGGAAGGCGATGTCGTCCATCTTGTCGCGCAGCAGCTCTTCGATTTGTCTGGAGATCTGTCCGGACTCGCTGATCGAGAGATCGACGTGAAGATCCCGACAGGCAGGGGCGACGAGTTCGCCCATGGATCACCCGGAAACCCGGATTCGCGCGACAGGCCGAAGCCAGTGCCGCAGCCGCGCGACATCTTCGTGAGGGATTTGCACATCGACACGCTGAAAGTAAAGGCGAGGAATTTTCAGTGAAGTTCAGTTACTCCAGCATTCTGTTGTCGATCTTACATGAAGCTTT
The DNA here is from genome assembly GCF_020166565.1 of Rhizobium sp. 3T7. Classification (NCBI taxonomy): domain Bacteria; kingdom Pseudomonadati; phylum Pseudomonadota; class Alphaproteobacteria; order Hyphomicrobiales; family Rhizobiaceae; genus Rhizobium; species Rhizobium sp. 3T7. The sequence goes on along the minus strand of NZ_JAIQXS010000025.1, from coordinate 57,700 downwards.
CAATCAAGGGGAGGCATGTCGGTTTCGCTAGAGCAGCTCGTCGATGAGTACGTCACTTTAGGGGCGAAAGCTCCGGAGGTCATGGCCGCGCTCGACAAAGAGCTGGCTGAAATTAAAGCGGCCTATGACCGGGATCCGAATCCAGCAGGCGATCCGAGCGTGTCGAGGAGCCCGCCAACGATTGGCCCAGTGCCTGATTTGGGGCGGCGACGGTTTTGTCGACCAGTCTTTTGTAGCGCGGATGATCGCGGATCGAATCGAGGTCAGGATCGCTGGTCCACCAGAAGCGATGCACGGACGCCCTCGGAATAACCTGATCCAGCAAGTCGAGCGCCGCTTCATGTTCCCCCATGTGCAGATAGGCACAGGCAATGTTGTACATGGCGTTGAGGTCGTCCGGATCGATGGCCAACGTGCGCGCCGCCCATTCCTTCGCGCGGTCCCGCTCGCCGAGGTAGGCCAGCACCAGTGTCCCCAGTTGGGCAGGACTTGAATTCTCCGGATGCAGATGGAGCTCTCGTTCGGCCCGCTCCAGACCGAGCCGAGCCGCTCTCTCCATGTCCACAGGCCGCCCGAGCTTGAGATAGACGCACGCCAACAACGCCGCGGAGCGGTAGTCGTCGAACCGCACCTGCGTGGCCCTTTCGAACAGCTCGGCCGCTCTTTCGAAGTCGCCCTGTTCGAAGAAGAAGCGTGCATAGAAGTAGTTTGCTTCATGCAAATCGGGATCGAGCCCGAGGGCAAGCTCGAATTCGGCGACGGCCTGTTCACGCTGTCCGCCATATTGGAGAGCTAGGCCACGCGACGCGTGTGCGTCAGCCAGATCAGGATCAAGTTCGAGCGCCTTGGCACTCGTTGCGAGGATGCCTTCGATGGAGATGTCGGCATATCGCCATGAGTGCAAAACGGAATCGCAGAGCGCGATGCCGGCATAGGCACGCGCATATCCCGGATCGATCTCGGACGCCTTCACGAACATGCGCCGCGCCAGGAGCATGTAGGATTTCGAGCACATGTACAGGAACTGCCGGCCCCGGAGGTAGTAAGTGTAGGCCTCGACGTCTTCTGTCGGCGTTGCGCTGATTGCCGTCTTCTCGTCTGGCAGCAGCCTAACCTTCAACTGTTCGATAATGGCGTGGGCGATTTCATCCTGTATGGCGAAGATGTCAGTGAGCTCACGGTCGTAGCGCTCGGCCCAGAGATGGCTTCCATCCCGGCCGTCGACGAGCTGTCCAGTGACACGAACCCGCGCGCCGGCCTTTCGGACGCTGCCCTCCAGTACGAATGCAACGCCGAGTTCCTGGGCCACCTGCGGTATCTTCACGGCCCTTCCCTTGTAGGTGAACGTCGTGTTGCGGGCGACTACGTGGAGGTTCGAAATCTTCGACAGGTCCGTGATGATGTCTTCGGTGATGCCGTCGGAAAAATACTCCTGCTCCGGGTCGCCACTCATGTTGCTGAACGGTAGGACCGCGATCGATATCTTCCGGAGCGTGCCATTCGGCGATCCGCGCTCGGCGCGCTCCGGTGTACCTCGGTCAAAGTTCACGCGATAGCAGGCGATCGGTTCAGCGATGTTCTTGACCTGCTGGTCGCCCATCGGCTCGAACGCAAAGGCGAGCTTGCCCGCGACCTCCTTCGAGACCTTGCCCGAAACGCAGATGCCGCCCGGCTCGGCGAGCCCCTGCAGGCGGGCGGCGATATTGACACCCTCCCCATAGCGATCCTCGCCCTCGACGATCACTTCGCCAAGGTTGATGCCAATGCGGATTTCCAAGTCGGTGAATTCAGAAGCGCCGGCATTGCGCTGGGCCATACCGCGTTGAAGTGCTGCGGCACATTCCACCGCATCCACGACACTGCCGAATTCCGCCAGCAATCCGTCGCCCATCAGTTTGAAAACGCGCCCGTTATGGTTCTGGATTTCCGGCTCGAGCAATTCCCTGTAACCCGCCCTTAGTCGTTGGAATGTGCCGGCTTCGTCCATCTCCATCAGCGACGAGTAACCGACGACATCGGCGGCGAGAATAGCTGCGAGCTTGCGTTCCATGCTGATCCCCTCGATGACCATCCTCTCCGGCGCGGATAGTAGCACAGTCTGCGAGCTGGAAAGAATCGAGCAGGATAAGAGCCCCGCTTCAGCATCTGTTTCGAGTGATACTGGGCTGTCCATTGTTGCGGAACGAACAATAAAATGGAAACTATTCCTGCAATTGTGAGGGGTGAGATCTGACGGCATTATCCATCCGTCAGACGAACTTGGTGTCGCCTGAAGTCTTCAATGATGAAATCGCAGGACGCGAGATGACCTAGAACTTTTCCTCCACGACACGCAGGGGCGCGCTTCTCACAGCAGGTGCCGCCGTCGCAGCCATGGCAATTTCACCCTCTCTCAATTTTGCAGCCGAGGCTGCATCAATCTCCAGCTCAATCGAAGGAACCGAAACAATGGCATATGTAACCACCAAGGACGGCGTCGAAATCTTCTACAAGGACTGGGGTCCCAAGGATGCCCAGCCGATCGTCTTCCACCATGGCTGGCCGCTGTCGTCGGACGACTGGGACGCACAGATGCTGTTCTTCCTGTCGAAAGGTTATCGCGTCGTTGCCCATGACCGCCGTGGACATGGCCGTTCCGCCCAGGTCTCCGATGGTCACGACATGGATCACTACGCTGCCGATGCTTTCGCTGTTGCCGAACATCTCGACCTGAAGAATGCGGTCCACATCGGTCACTCCACCGGCGGTGGCGAAGTTGCTCGTTACGTGGCCAAGCACGGCCAGCCGAGCGGTCGTGTCGCCAAGGCGGTTCTGGTTTCCGCCGTCCCGCCACTGATGCTGAAGACGGATGCAAATCCTGAAGGCCTGCCGATCGAAGTCTTCGATGGTTTCCGTTCGGCACTCGCGGCGAACCGCGCCCAATTCTTCCGCGATGTTCCGGCTGGCCCGTTCTACGGCTTCAACCGCGACGGCGCGGCGGTTCAGGAGGGTGTGATCCAGAACTGGTGGCGTCAGGGCATGATGGGCGGTGCCAAGGCCCATTACGACGGCATCAAGGCCTTCTCCGAAACCGACCAGACGGAAGACCTGAAGGCGATCACGGTTCCGACGCTCGTCCTGCATGGTGAAGACGACCAGATCGTTCCGATCGCGGACTCGGCGTTGAAGTCGGCCAAGCTTCTGAAGAACGGCTCGCTGAAGACCTATCCAGGCTTCTCACACGGCATGCTGACAGTCAATGCCGACGTGCTGAACGCCGATCTTCTGGCCTTCGTTCAGGCCTAAACAAGACACGGAGCCGCGATGTGAAAGCAATCGCGGCTCCGATCTTTTCTTGAACACAGAAGAAATACGGGACCATGATGCTGTTGACCCCAGAGCTTGTTGCCCTGACGTTGCGAGACGTCCTGGACGATGGCCCAGAACCGGGCTGGACACCACTCTCCGACGCGGAACTTGACTGTCTCGTCGACAGGATTGAACAAGAGGTAGGTGGCGAGGCGATTTGGGTCTTCGCTTACGGTTCCCTTATCTGGAATCCTGAGTTCAAGCCGACAGCCCGAATGCAAGCATCCGCATACGGATGGCACCGATCGTTTTCGCTGAAGATCGAACGTTGGCGGGCAACCAGCGAACAACCAGGCCTGATGATGGCTCTCGAACGCGGCGGGAGGTGTGATGGCGTGGTACTCCGGTTATCGGAAGAGTGTCGCCGCCAGGATCTCCGTGCGCTCGTGGCGCGCGAGATCAAGTACCACGAGGTCGCCGACATGGTCCGGTGGGTTCGCGTGCAGACGCCTGAAGGCATGAAGAACGCCCTGACGTTCTGGGCAAGTACCAGACGATCCGGCCTCACCAAGCCATTGCCGATGCAGATCGCCGCGGGGCTCATCGCAAACGCCTGCGGGCAAGGCGGATCGTGCGCGCAATATCTGCACAACACGATCGTTGATCTTGAGGCCGAGGGGATCCGAGACCGAAACCTCTGGCATCTGCAGGCGCTCGTGGCCGAGCGGATCAAGGCAAAGCAAGCAGCCTGAGGTCGTCCTCCTAACCGAGCGTCAATCCAGCATGACCATGTGCGCCGGGACCTGCTCTTCAAAGAACTTCGAGAAGGATGCGATCCGGGGAGGCAGGGCCTGATATGGGGGATAATAAAGCGTCAGCCACAACTCTGGGGGTGTCCATCCTTTAAAGACCTGTACCAGGCGTCCGGTGCGCAGGTGTTCGGCGATGTGAAACCCCGGAAGCATGGCAACGCCCGCACCGTCGGCGGCCATGTCCGCCAGAACCTCGCCACTATTGGCGCTGAAGGCCCGACCTGCCGAAATCGTCATGCTGGATCCACCATCCGACAGCACCCAGTTCTCGCGCCGGCTCTCACCGCTATAGGCGAGGCAGTCGTCAGGTGTCAGTTCGTTCGGGTGCTGCATTTCGACGAACCGACTCCCGGGCGCCGCGATAAGTATCCGAGGCACGACGCGGATCTTGCGCCAGATCGTGAACTTGTCCGATGGTTGGGATGAGATGCGGATCGCCAGGTCGTAGTCGTCATCGACGATGTTGACCAATCCATCGGACAGCGAGATCTCGAAGCTCATCTTCGGATAGCGTTCCTTGAACCCAGACAGGATCGGCGGCAGCACCGTCTTGCCGAACCATGTCGGCGCACTGATACGCAGCCGACCCTCGTCGGCCTTGTGTGCGTTCATTACTTCGCGCCGCGCGTCTTCAAGCGTCTTCACCGCTGGCTGGATCTGCGCAGCAAAGATTGCGCCGTCGGTTGTCAGCGATACCTGTCTCGTCGTGCGAACGAAGAGCTGCAAGCCAAGTTCCGCCTCGAGGGCGGCGATCGCCCGTGTGACGGCTGCTGGCGTCATGTCCAGTTCGCGGGCGACCTGGGCAAAGCTCCGCTTCTCAGCGGCGAGCAGAAAGGTTCGGAGAGCTTTGTAGTCGTTCATCTCATTGTTTCATAAATTGCAATTCAATCTAAAGGAATATTGCAATTTCGCGCGGCGATCAACGGGTCTACATTCTTATCAATACCGGAACACAAACCGAGAGGCTTCAAGATGATCAAGGACATCAAGGGACTGCACCACGTGACTTCGATGGCATCGGACGCGCGGCAGAACAACCGCTTCTTCACCGACACGCTCGGTCTTCGTCGCGTCAAGCAGACTGTTAACTTCGACGACCCGAGCGTCTATCACCTCTACTATGGTGACGAGACGGGCTCGGCCGGAACGGTGATGACCTACTTCCCGTTCCCCAACATGATGCTCGGCCGCCCCGGTGTCGGTGAAGTCGGCGAGACCCAGTTCTCCGTTCCCGAGGGATCGCTGAAGTTCTGGCAGGATCGCTTCACAACCCAAGGCGTGGACGGTCTGGAACGCGATACTGTCTTCGGCGTCGAACGACTCCGCTTCATGGGACCGGACGGCGACAGCTTTGCGCTTATCGAGTCCGCAGACGACAAGCGTGCTCCATGGCTGTCAGATGGAATTCCAGATGATGCGGCCATCCGCGGTTTCGCTGGCGCACGCTTCAGCCTGCACGACACGGCTGCGACGGAAGAGCTGCTCGGCTTCATGGGCTACGAGCGCGCCGAGAAGGAGGGCGACGTTGTACGCTTCATCATACCCAACGGTAACGGGGCGGACACGATCGATCTACTGGCATTGCCAAAGACTCCGTTCGCGCGACAGGGTGCAGGATCGGTGCACCATATCGCATTCGCCGTCGACAACCGCGAGAAGCAGCTCGAGGTGCGCAAGGCGCTGATGGACACCGGCTACCAGGTCACGCCCGTCATCGACCGCGACTATTTCTGGGCGATCTACTTCCGCACGCCGGGCGGAATCCTCTTCGAGGTCGCCACAAACGAGCCCGGATTCAACCGCGACGAGGACACAGCCCATCTCGGGGAAGCGCTCAAGCTACCGGGCCGATATGAAGCTTTCCGCGATCAGATCCAGGCAAATCTCGAGCCATTGGCTGCCTGACAATACCACTCAAAACTGATGGCATTTCGAATTTTGGGCGCCGCATAAATTTCGATGGAGAGATGGCAATGGATCAATTGGGAGCGATCAGAGCCTTTGTTCGCGTCGTGGAGGCCGGATCCTTTGCAAAGGCTGCAGACACGATGGGTGCGCCACGGTCGACCGTGAGTAAGCTTGTTCAGGATCTCGAGGCAAGCTTGAGCCTCAAACTGCTCGAACGCACGACACGTTCAGTCACCGTGACACCTGAGGGAGTTGCTTATTACGAGCGCGCCATTCGCCTGATCGCCGATTTCGACGAAATGAACAATGAGGCGACCCGTGGGCGCCTAGCCACTAGGGGAAAACTTCGGGTTGACGTAGGAGGAACCTTCGCGAATGCGATCCTGATCCCTCGGTTGCCAGAGTTTTACGCGCTCTATCCAGAGATCGAGTTGCATCTTGGTGTAACAGAACGTCAGGCCGACATCGTCGAAGAGGGCATAGACTGCGTCATTCGTGCCGGCGATCTGCCCAGCGCATCTCTTGTTGCGAGGAAGTTATGCAGCGTTGAGATAGTGACCTGCGCAACCCCGTTGTACCTCGAAAAACACGGCGTGCCAGCTTCGCCATCGGATCTGCAGCGCGATCATATTTTCGTGCAGTACTTTTTTGCACGTAGTCTGAAAGCTGCACCCGTTCGACTGATTAATGGCGATGAGAAAATAGAGATCTACAGCCCCATCAAGCTCTCCACCAGTGATGCGACGGCCCATTTGCATGGAATATTAGCAGGACTGGGTATCGGGCAGACATTTGAATTCTTGGCACGGCCCCATATCGCTCGTGGCGCCCTGGTCCCAATCATGAACGATTGGGCGCCACCACGTTATCCTGTTCACATAGCAAGACCAGCGGGCCGGTTTCCGAGCGTTAAGTATCAGGTCTTTGCAGACTGGGTTGCGGGCGTGTTTTCTGCCTACGACGATAATACCGGCACACCCTAGGTGGCTTTGTCCACATCCATGGATAGTTACTCCACAATGACGGGCTTCTCCCATCTCTCCTTTGAAGATATTTCCCACGGCTGATTTGATCCGTCGGACAGCGCGGAGTGGGTGATGGCCCTATCCTGTATGGGAGTGTGCCGTGACATGGCGCTCGTCTCCTGGTTCGGCATAAATCGGCCTATAAATTTGGAGCAACGGCTGTTGAGAGTAAGCAAGTAATCGCGATATGGAACCCCTGCGCGTACAGCATACCCACCATCTAGTCGCGTCAATGCTCAATGGCAGACTGCCAAGCATTTCGCGGCTCATACGCCGCTCTCCTGTTGTCCACGGGCTGTCTCGCCCGAAGCGAAGTCAGCCAAATCGCTCCACGCCGAATAGCGTGAACAGCGACACTGCAAACTACCTCAGGGCCGCCTGTGCGAATGAAATTTTCTTGAGTAAATTTTGGACCGAATGGTCGCGTAGCGTAGCGTCGTGCGACGTCCGCAGGTCAACCGAACTTCAGAGTAATTATTGCGATAAAGGCAACTCATTCGCAATTAATATTGCAATTTTGCACAAGCGCAAATCGCACTACGTTTCCTTTCAGCAGCCGAGGCAACGAGTGAATGAAAGCATCGGTTTCGATCTACTCAGGGCCTTATGAAGCCGTGTTCCAGGAGATGGTGTCCGTCCGACAGGCCCTGCCCAGTTTATAACCCGCCGCATTCGCGGTCCAAACAACCGAAGAGGAAAATCTCATGTCCAAGCTCGAAGTTCTCACTCCCGCCAACAGCCAGCTCATCTTCATTGATCAGCAGCCGCAGATGGCCTTTGGTGTCCAATCGATCGACCGCCAGGTACTGAAGAACAATGTCGTCGGCCTCGCCAAGGCCGCCAGGATCTTCAACGTCCCGACCACGATCACCACGGTCGAGACGCAATCCTTCTCGGGCAACACGTTTCCGGAACTGCTTGCCGTCTACCCGGAGAACGATATCCTCGAGCGCACCTCGATGAACTCCTGGGACGACCAGAACGTGCGCGATGCGCTGGCAAAGAACGCGGCAAACGGCCGCCGGAAGATCGTCGTCTCCGGTCTGTGGACGGAAGTGTGCAACACAACCTTCGCACTTTCCGCTCTCCATGATGTTCCGGAATACGAGATCTACATGGTCGCCGATGCTTCCGGCGGCACGTCCTCAGACGCGCACAAGTACGCCATGGACCGGATGGTGCAGGCAGGCGTGATCCCGGTCACCTGGCAGCAAGTCCTGCTCGAATGGCAGCGCGACTGGGCGCGGAAGGAAACCTACGATGCTGTCACCACCCTCGTGAAGGAGCATTCCGGCGCATACGGCATGGGCATCGACTACGCCTACACGATGGTTCACGGCGCAGAGGAACGCGTCAAGCACGGCAAGCGCATCGGCCCGAACCCAGCCAAGTAACGGCCTGATCAGGCCACTCCGATAACCCCGTCGGAGCGGCCTTTCTCTAACCGTGGAGGACATCCCGTGAAAATCTATCTTCTTTCTCTCGGTGCAGGTCTGCTTGTGGGCATCGTCTACAGCCTCCTGAACGTCCGCTCGCCGGCTCCGCCTGTGATCGCCTTGGTCGGCCTTCTCGGCATTCTCGTCGGTGAACAGGTCATCCCTTTCGCAAAGACCTTGTGGAGCAGGGAGCCAGCAGCCGTTTCATGGCTTCATCAGATCAAGCCGCACATGTTCGGCCACCTGCCTAAGGGCGGCGATCTTATCGACCTCGCCCATCAGGCAGAGGCGAAAGCAGAGGAGCGGAGCTGATGACGACTCGTCGATCCTTTCTTGGGGGCGCGTCGAGCCTGGCGTTCTCGAACCTCTTCTCCCCCGCGAAAGCCGCCGATCCCAACCAGACCGGAGTAGACACCATGCATCCCGACCTGATCCTCCACAACGGCCGCGTGACGACCCTCGACCGAACCAATCCGAACGCCACGGCGATCGCCATCAAGGATGGCCTGTTTCTCGAAGTCGGATCCGACAGCGAGATCATGGCGCTGGCTGGTTCTGGCACTAAGATCGTCGACCTCAGGGGCAAGAGTGTTCTGCCCGGCTTGATCGACAACCATACCCACGTCGTTCGCGGTGGCCTGAACTACAACATGGAGCTGCGCTGGGATGGCGTGCGCTCGCTCGCCGATGCGATGGACATGCTGAAGCGCCAGGTGGCGATCACACCCGCGCCGCAGTGGGTGCGCGTTGTCGGCGGCTTCACCGAACATCAGTTTGCGGAAAAGCGCCTCCCGACAATCGAGGAAATCAACGCTGTCGCGCCCGACACGCCCGTGTTCCTTCTGCACCTTTATGACCGTGCGCTGCTCAACGGCGCCGCTCTGCGCGCAGTCGGCTACACCCGTGACACGCCGAACCCGCCCGGCGGCGAGATCACCCGGGATGCCAACGGCAACCCGACGGGCATGCTGCTGGCCAAGCCGAATGCGGGCATTCTCTACTCGACGCTTGCCAAGGGCCCGAAGCTTCCTTTGGACTATCAGGTCAACTCGACCCGCCACTTCATGCGCGAACTGAACCGCCTCGGCGTGACAGGCGTGATCGACGCGGGCGGGGGCTTCCAGAACTATCCGGACGACTACGAGGTCATCCAGAAGCTCTCCGATGAGAACCAGATGACGGTGCGTCTGGCCTACAACCTCTTCACTCAGAAGCCGAAGGAAGAGAAGCAGGACTTCCTGAACTGGACGCAGTCGGTCAAATACAAGCAGGGCAACGATTACTTCCGCCACAACGGCGCCGGTGAGATGCTCGTCTTCTCGGCTGCCGACTTCGAGGATTTCCGGCAGCCCCGTCCGGAGATGGCCCCGGAGATGGAAAGCGAGCTGGAAGAGGTCGTCCGCGTACTGGCGGAAAACCGCTGGCCATGGCGTCTGCATGCCACCTATGACGAGACGATCTCTCGCGCCCTCGACGTGTTCGAGAAGGTCAACAAGGACATTCCGCTCGAAGGACTGAACTGGTTCTTCGACCATGCCGAAACCATCTCGGATCGCTCGATCGACCGCATCGCCGCACTCGGCGGTGGCATCGCCACTCAGCATCGCATGGCCTACCAAGGCGAATACTTCGTCGAGCGGTACGGTCACGGCGTGGCCGAGGCTACGCCGCCGATCCGTCGCATGCTCGACAAGGGTGTGAATGTCTCCGCAGGCACCGACGCGACGCGCGTTGCTTCCTACAATCCGTGGGTTTCGCTGTCGTGGATGGTCACCGGCAAGACTGTCGGCGGAATGCAACTCTATCCGCGAGCCAACTGCCTCGACCGGGAGACCGCGCTGCGCATGTGGACTGAGAAGGTCACGTGGTTCTCCAATGAAGAGGGCAAGAAGGGCCGCATCGAGAAGGGTCAGTTCGCCGATCTGGTGGTGCCGGACAAGGACTTCTTCTCCTGCGCCGAGGACGAGATTTCGTTCCTCACCTCGGAACTGACCATGGTCGGCGGCAAGATCGTCTATGGTGCAGGCGACTTCAAGACGCTCGACGAGAACGACATCCCGCCCGCGATGCCCGACTGGTCTCCCGTACGCAAGTTCGGCGGCTACGCGGCCTGGGGCGAACCGGAGGGCGCGGGCGCTCGATCCTTGCGCCGCACCGCCATCTCCACATGCGGATGCGCCAGCGATTGCGGCGTGCACGGCCACGACCATGCCGGAGCTTGGACATCCAAGCTTCCGATCGCCGACCTCAAGGGGTTCTTTGGCGCACTCGGTTGCTCCTGCTGGGCCGTCTGACGAGCCTTAGCTCGGGTGGCATCCAGTCACCCGAGCATCACTTCATAATTGCTCATTTTGCAATTAAATCGAAACTATTGCTGCAATTGTTGGTGCCACTGCAACCAGTCAATATCGCTCCATCAAATGCAGCCGCTCGCGGCGAATATGCAGGAGCAGATCATGACCCACCTATCCCCCACGTCGAACCCGATCCTAAGCGGCCTGACGCGCATTATGGCCTCTCCGATCACGCGAACCGTTTCACTGCTCGCACTCTGCGCTGCCTACATACAAGGTCCGCTTACCAAGATCTTCGACTTCAACGGCGCACTGGCTGAGATGGATCATTTCGGTCTTCATCCTACCGCGTTCTTTGCTGTCGCCGTCATCGTGTTCGAGCTGACGGCTTCAGCCATGGTGGTATCGGGCTTGTTTCGCTGGATCGGAGCGCTGGCGCTCGCTGGCTTCACGCTCATGGCAACGCTCATCGCCCTCCGTTTCTGGGAGATGGCTCCCGGCATGGACCGCATGATGGCGACCAACGCCTTCTTTGAACATGTTGGCCTCGCTGGCGCATTCCTCTTCGTCGCCGCATTCGACCTCACCAAGGGAGCAGGCAAATGAGCGCTGCAAAAGCATCCGGCGGAACCTTCGCGCCACTCGCACAGCCTGTGTTTGCGGTTCTCTGGATCGCCACCGTCCTTGGCAATACCGGTAGCTTCATGCGCGACGTCGCAAGCTCCTGGCTGATGACGGATCTTTCGGCATCGCCGGCCGCGGTTGCCATGGTGCAGGCGGCCGGAACCCTGCCGATCTTCCTGCTTGCCATTCCTGCGGGCGTTCTCACCGATATCCTTGATCGCCGCAAGTTCCTGATCGCCGTCCAGCTCCTGCTGGCATCCGTCAGCATCTCGCTTATGGTCCTGTCCCAGACGGGCATGCTGTCGGTCAGCGCGCTGATCGGTCTGACCTTCCTCGGCGGCATTGGCGCTGCTCTGATGGGACCGACATGGCAGGCCATTGTTCCCGAACTGGTCAAACGCGAGGATGTCAAGAGCGCCGTGGCGCTGAACTCGCTCGGCATCAACATTGCCCGCTCCATCGGGCCTGCCGCGGGCGGCCTGCTTCTCGCAGCCCTCGGAGCCGGGATCACCTACGGCGCGGATGTCGCAAGCTACGCCGTGGTGATTGCAGCTCTGGTCTGGTGGCCACGGGCGAAGAATGCAAACGACGCGCTTCAGGAGAACTTCTTCGGTGCCTTCCGGGCCGGGCTTCGCTACACCCGCTCGAGCACACCGCTCCACGTCGTCCTCCTGCGCGCCGCGATCTTCTTCGCCTTCGCCAGCGCCGTCTGGGCGCTCCTCCCGCTCGTCGCCCGGCAGTTGCTCGGTGGTGATGCCAGCTTCTACGGCATCCTGCTCGGTGCAGTCGGTGCAGGCGCGATTGGTGGCGCCTTGGTCATGCCGAAGCTGCGCGAACGCCTGAGTTCTGACGGCCTGCTTCTCGGTGCCGCGCTGATCACCGCTGCCGTCATGGGTGTCCTGTCACTCGCCCCGCCGAAGATCGTTGCCATCATCGTTCTTCTGTTCCTTGGTGCGGCATGGATCACTGCTCTGACCACGCTCAACGGCGCGGCCCAGGCTGTTCTTCCGAACTGGGTGCGTGGTCGCGGCCTCGCCGTCTACCTCACCGTCTTCAATGGTGCGATGACCGCCGGGAGCCTTGGTTGGGGCGCGGTCGGCGAGGCTGTCGGCATCCAAGCGACCCTGCTCATCGGAGCCGCTGGCCTTCTCGTCGCTGGGTTCATCATGCACCGCGTCAAGCTCCCGGCGGGCGATGCCGACATGGTCCCGTCCAACCACTGGCCTGAGCCGCTGGTGGCAGAACCCGTCGCCCATGACCGTGGTCCGGTTCTGATCCTGATCGAGTACAAGGTCGAGAAGCAGCACCGCAGCGCATTCCTGCACGCCATCGATCATCTTTCCAACGAACGCCGCCGCGATGGTGCCTACGGCTGGGGTGTCACCGAGGACTCGGCTGACCCGGAGAAGATCGTCGAATGGTTCATGGTGGAATCCTGGGCTGAACATCTTCGCCAGCACAAGCGGGTCTCCAATGCCGACGCCGACCTGCAGGGCAAGGTGCTGGCCTACCATGTCGGTTCCGAAAAACCTGTCGTCCGTCACTTCCTGACGATCAATCGGCCTGGTGCCGCATAACGAAGACTTGGGCTGGGCGGCGGCTTCGGCCGCCCAGCCCATTATGCCGCCACGCGCAATGAACTCGCAACAATTGATGCAATTGTTGAAGCCGGCATCTGGCGTCAAAACTGGAGCCAGGTCGCGAGCAAAGTCGCGGTACCTAACAGAAATAGAGGTCAAGAAATGAAGCTTCCCTCCCTTCCTACCCTGCTGAGTTTCAATGGCGGCTACGTCGATACGCTCGGCTTCCTGGCTCTTTCAGGGCTTTTTACTGCGCATGTCACAGGCAACTTCGTGACCTTGGGCGCAACGATGGCGCATGGCCTTGGCGGAGCCTTGTCGAAGGTGCTGGTCCTTCCGATGTTCTGCCTGGTCGTCTTCGCGTCCCGGCTGGTCTGCCTGAAACTTCAAAACCGGAATCGCTCCCCCGTCCGGCCCATGCTGGTCGTAAAATTGATCCTGCTCGCCGCGGTCGCGGTCATTGCCATTATTTATGGTCCATTCCACGGCGACGAGAATGGCATTACGTTTGCCGTTGCGATGACACTGGTGTCGGCAATGGCCATACAGAACGGTCTTCACCGGTCCCATCTGTCGAAAGCGCCGCCGACCACCCTGATGACGGGTACGACGACACAGATCATGCTCGATCTTGCCGACATCCTTGCCAACTCGAAAGCCCAGGAAATCACCGTCGCAAAAGCACGGGTGAAAAAGATGGCCACCGCTGTCCTGACGTTTGCCGTCGGATGCGGCGCCGGAGCGGCCGGCTACATGTTCATCCCCGCGGCCGCCTTTAGCCTGCCAGCCATCGTCGCCGCCGTTGCTCTCTTCGCCAGCACGTCAGGTGCCGAGCCCAATTAACAGAAACTGGGAGTCAGGACTTTTCAGTTTTATTAGAGAGGATATTGAGATGGACATTGGTAGTGAAGCGAGCGGTCTCGCCAACCTGATCGCTCCCGTGTTGAAGCCGCTTGCAACCGGGCTCGAATTCTTCGGGGTCGGCGTAATCCTGATCGGTGTGGCCGTGGCGACGGCCGGATACGTCCGGGATCTGCTCTCGTCCGGACAACGCGATGCCTATGAGCGCTATCGCGCCAATCTCGGGCGGGGAATATTGCTTGGGCTCGAAATCCTGATAGGGGCGGATATCATCGCCACTATCATTGCTCCTCTGACGTGGGAAAGCGTCGGCCTTCTCGGACTCATCGTCCTCATTCGAACTTTCCTGAGCTTTTCGCTCGAGGCCGAGATCGATGGTCAGTGGCCGTGGTCGAGGAATGCCCAGCGTGGGAGCCCGCGAACGATTGGCCCAGTGACTGATTTCTAGTTGCGGCTTGTTGCGAACACATTTCTTAGGTAGAACACTTTCATTGGCATTGCTGATGAGCGCTGAAATTCGCTGCTCGCAACGTCGCATCGTTGAAATGCTTTTGACCACGGATGTACTGGCACTGGTAGATTGGCGATGATGAGGAAGGTCGGTGCGGTTTCGCCCCGGCCTTTTTTGTTTTCGAGGTGACGGGGTCAGAGTGGACTGAACTCGACGAACTCGCACTGCGGATGGTCAGATCTGGTCTTCTTCCCGTCGTAGACGTATTCGCCCTGATCGCCTGCCGAGCAGCTCGTTCGCGGATTTGCCAGGTGACAGTATCGAATCCAGGACAAAATTATCAAGAATCCAAAGGCCTGAAGGACGACCACGGCCTTCCTGACTACATCGCCTACTGTAACATCAAGACGGTCACGAGGAGGCGAATGTTGCGTCCCAGGCCGTAGGCGAGGAAAAGACTTCGCCTAGGAAAGCCACGAACGCCTTGACGTTCGGGTTACCCCTCCGGCTCTCCGGCCAGTACGCCGTGATGCTGCTTCTGTCGACGGCGAATTCCTTCAAGACAGGTACGAGCTGTCCCCGCTGCAGGTAGGGTGCTGCGATGTATGTGGGCGAAATCCCTATACCGCCACCGGCAGCGACAACTGCCGCGACGGCGTCGCTGTTGTCGACGATCGTCACGGCGTTGGGTACGATCTCAAGCACCTTGTCTCCGACCTTGAACGGCCAGCGCAGCGTCTGCCCGCTGCTCTGGTACCGGAAGTTGACGCAATGGTGGTCTACGAGGTCTTCCGGCCGTTTCGGACATCCCCGCGCCGCCAGATAGGATGGAGAGGCGAAGGCGCAGATCCTGTTGGGGGCGAGCTTTCTTGCGATCAGCCGCGAGTCCGCCGGTTCTCCAACGCGGATCGCGACGTCGATGCCTTCCTCGACAAGGTCGGTGAACCGGTCGCCCAGCCTGAGGTCGATGATCACCTTGGGGCACCGCTCCCGAAACCTGGGAATGGCCGGCGCTATCAGATGCACGCCGATGGGAAGAGGGGCGGTCACCTTGATGAAGCCCGCGGGCTCGGCGCGCGCAGCCATCGCCGCCTGCTCGATCTCCTCAGCCTCCCTCAGGAGTCGCAAGGCCCTCTCGTGAAGGTCCCTTCCTTCCGGAGTAAGGGTCAGCGACCGCGTGGTGCGCGTGAACAGACTGATGCCAAGATGCTGCTCCAGGCGCTGAACGCTCTTGCTGACCGCCGATGGCGAGAGCGCCAGAGAGCGGGCCGCCGCCGTGTAGCTTCCGAGAGAGGCCGCACGTGCGAAGGCGATTATCCCCGTCAGCCGTTCAATTCCGATTTGTTCCACCATGGCATGAGTAAAGCGAAATGCGGCCTGATTATCAAGGCAGGCTTGCTAATCTAAATCTTCCTTCAACGCGCCACGGTGGCGCTTCAAGGAGAGAGAAATGACAGAGGCAGCAGTTTCCCAAAGCCACACGAATCCGCTCGCTGGCAAGCGTGTTCTCATCGTTGGCGGCACCTCCGGAATCGGATTGGCGGCGGCCCGGCAGGCGAGGGATGCTGGCGCGAAGGTGACCGTCGTCGGTTCCGACCGCGAGCGTGCCAAAAACGTGGCGGCGGAGAACGCCTTCGAGGGCTGGCGGGCCGCTGACATCACGAACACCGAAGCGATCTATGCAGCGCTCGCCGACGTCGGACATGTCGACCATCTCGTCCTTCTGGCCGGATCCTTCGTCGCCGGCAAGGTTCTTGTTGCTGACGTGACCTACCTGCGGCGCGCCTTCGAAGAGCGGATCTGGGCATCGGTCCACGTTCTGCGTGCGCTCGGCGATAAACTCGCTTCCGATGCCTCGATCACCTTCATCTCAGGAGCGCTCGCCGACCGTCCAAACGCCTACGGCACAGCGGTGCTCGCGGCCGCTTCCGCCGCGATGGAAGCCTTTGCCCGCGGCCTTGCCGTCGAGCTTGCACCGCGGCGGGTCAACACGCTGTCGCCAGGTCCGATCGACACGCCGATCCTTTCGAAAACCCTCGGTGATGGCAGGGACGCCTATGTCCAATCACTCAAGCAGACCCTGCCGCTTCATCGTCTCGGGACGGCAGCGGAAGCGGGCGAAGCGGTCGTTTTCCTGATGGGCAACGGATGGATGAACGGTGCCGTGCTCAACGTCGACGGCGGATCGCGTCTGGTCTGAAGCACCAACAGATCTCAGAGGAAAGTAATATGCCCAGTCTTTTTGATCCCATAGAACTCGGAGCGATCAAGGCGCCGAACCGCATCCTCATGGCACCCATGACACGCGCACGCGGCACAAGGGATCACGTCCCCACGCCCATCATGGTCGACTACTACGCACAGCGTGCCTCGGCTGGCCTCATCATCAGCGAGGCGATCGGCATCAACCAGCTCGGCCTGGGCTGGCCTTATGCGACCGGCCTGTGGTCGCCGGAGCAGATCGCCGGATGGCGCAGGATTACGGATGCAGTCCACGAGAATGGTGGCCGCATCATCGCCCAGCTATGGCAGATGGGGCGCGTCGTCCATCCCAGCTTCCTGAGCGGCGAGGCGCCGGTGTCGGCTTCAGCCACGATCGCGCCGAACTACGCCCATACCTACGGCGGCAAGAAGCCCTATGAGCAGGCACGGGCGCTTTCGATCGACGAGATCGCCGAGCTGGTCCAGCACTTCCGTCAGGGCGCGCTGAACGCGATCGAAGCAGGATTCGACGGGGTGCAGCTCCACGCCTCGAACGGCTACCTCATCGACCAGTTCCTGCGAGACAGCTCGAACTTCAGGGACGATCGCTATGGCGGCTCGATTGAAAATCGCGCCCGGTTCCTGCGGGAGGCGACTGAGGCGGTAGCCGATGCAATCGGCGCCGACCGCGTGGGCGTGCGGCTGTCTCCGAACGGCGAGACGCAGGGTGTCCGCGACAGCAATCCTTTACCCTTGTTCACTGCGGTTTTGGAGATGCTGTCGGAGATCGGCATCGCCCATCTGGAACTGAGGGAGCCGCCGATCGACGGTACCTTCGGCGTCGGCGAGATGGATCCTTTGGCGCGGCAACTGCGGCATGCGTTCAAGGGCCCTTTGATTCTGAATTCCGACTTCAAGTTCGCGCGCGCGCAGGCAGCGCTCGACGAAGGCGTCGGCGACGCGGTCGCGTTCGGTCGTCCGTTCATCGCCAACCCGGACTTGCCCAAACGCTTTGCCGAAAAGATCCCACTCGCTGCGGATGACCCGACAACGTGGTTCAGTCAGGGCATTCAAGGCTACGTCGACTACCCGTCGGACGCCCAGTGAGAGTTCGGAGAATCCTGCGTATTGGTCGGAAAGACCGATTCACGCGGATCGCGGATCAGATAGGACTGAACTCCACGAACTCGCACTGCAGATGGTCAGATCTAGGCTTCTTCCAGTCGTAGACGTACTCGCCCTGATCGACTGCCGAGCAACTCAATCCCGGCAACACTGTGCCCGACGGATTGGTGGCGGCTTTCCGGGCAATGTATCGCCAGAACAGGTCGGAGGTGGCGGACTGGTCCTTCTCAAACCGCGAAAGCTGGACAACGCCACATGGACCTTCGGGCTGCGATGACACCACCCACGCACCGCCATTGTCGAAGTCGGAGACCCAGACGAATTGCTGCGCGAACGGATTCGAACTGATCTGGCAAGTTCGAAGATTCTTGTCGTGACCGGCCTTTGCGATCTTCAGGAAGTTCTCCTCGGTCGAATGATCGCACATGCCTGCGAGAGCGCGGAACGTGTCCAGCATGCTGGGGTTGGCCTTCGCGTCCTACTGCAGACGGATCATGCCTTCCTTGAACTTCACGGCATCGTTGGCGATTGCGGGATTGCGGGCGAGGGCGGCATCGATGGATATCTGACCGGTGGCCATGCCGAGCCACGCGCCCACCATGTTGCATTCCTTGGGATCGGAGAATTCCTTCACAGCCCCCGGATAGTTCTAGCGGGCTTCTTTTCCAGGTCGGCTGGCTTCGCCTTCTTGCAAACGCACCGGGCTTCCAATAATCAGCGCCGCGTCGACGTTGAAGTCATCCGGCATGCGGCGGTCGATGTCACGGCATGCGCACCAGAGCACGTAATTCGGGCATCGCACCGTTTCCTTGATGAAGCCGTCCTCGATGGTTCCTCGAAGCCGGTCTTCGTCTTTGCGCGTGTCCTGCCAGCTCGGACGACATCGAAGGCCGGGTGATGGAACTGGCGTTCGCTCTCCAGATCATGCATCGCCTTCGACAAACTCGCCTGAGAATAGAAAGTGGATGGCGTGACCGGCACCTCCCCTTTGTTGAGCATCTTTTCGATGTGCTCTCGTTGTCCGAACTTCACGATTACGCCGTCGAGGGTCTCGGGATAGTCCTGAAAGAGACGCACACCGGTGGGTTCGCCTTTCGCGAAATACTTGTCCATCATCGCGTTGCCATCCGAGATAAGCTTGGCAGGGACGCTACCCCGCGTGCCGAACTCCATCGTCAGGTGGCTGAACAGGGGGCCGAACATTCCCTTTTCATCCGCGAAGTCCTCACGCGGCGCGATCTGCCCCGTCGCCGTCAGGCGGACGTTATTGTGGTATTGGTCCAACCATCGCTGGGCCAGATACTCGTTGCTCGCGAGCATCAGGTAAGATGTCTGGCAGTATTCGTAGCGCCACCAGTCGCTCCGGGGCAACGCTCCAGTCTGGTCAATGGTGGCCTTATAGCGGGCTGCGGACTGTCTCCAGTAAGCCGCTTTTTGGTTGAGTGTATCGCTCCACGACATCGTGCGAATCCTGGATCGAATTGCCCTCGGTTGACCGCACTCAGTTCGCAATTATGGTGGCTACAGTTCGCGAACCGCGGGTGCGAGTTCGCACTTATGTGATGACAAAGAAAAGGAAAATGGTGGCGCACCCGACAGGATTCGAACCTGTGACCTTTGGAATCGGAATCCAACACTCTATCCAGCTGAGCTACGGGTGCATGCCTGAGGCGTTTGAATCGCCTGTCCGATGCGTGGTTCTTAGCCTAGCTTCTCGCTGGCTTCAATCTACAAAATGAAAAGTCCGCCGTTCTTGCGGGCGGCGGACTTTTATATCTCACGTCTGGGGGTCAGACCTGCATGGCGCCGGGGCCAGGGATGGCCTTAGGCGGCACCTTGCCGAGGATGATCATGCCGAGCACTTCATCCTTGGTGACGTCCTCGGTGCGGGCGTGGCCGACGACCTGGCCGTTCTTCATCACCGAGACGCGGTCGGCGAGATCGAAGACGTCGTGGATGTCGTGGCTGATCAGGAAGATGCCGATGCCTTCCTTCTTCAGCTGCTTGATCAGCTCGCCGACCTGCGCCGTTTCCTGCGGACCAAGGGCGGCCGTCGGCTCGTCCATGATCAGGATGCGGGCGTTGAAGAGGATCGCGCGAGCGATCGCCACCGATTGCCGCTGGCCGCCGGAGAGCGCTTTTACGGGCTCCTTGAAGCGACGGAAGTTGGGGTTGAGACGCCCCATCACCTCTCGCGCGGAGGCTTCCATGGCGACGTCGTCCAGCGTGCCCCAGGGGGTACGCAGCTCGCGGCCGAGATAAAGGTTGGCGGCGGCGTCGACGTTATCGGCGACGGCGAGCGTCTGGTAGATCGTCTCGATGCCGTACTTCTTCGCATCGCGTGGATTGCGGATGTCGGCTGGCTCGCCGTTGATCAGGATCTCGCCGCTGTCGCGCTTGTAAGCGCCGGAGAGGATCTTGATGAGCGTCGACTTGCCAGCGCCGTTATGGCCGAGAAGGGCTACGACCTCGCCCGGGTAAAGATCGACGGAAGCGTTGTCCACGGCGTGGATACCGCCGAAGGAGATCGAGATGTTCTTGAGTTCCACAAGAGGAGCGTTCTGGTTCTGGGGAGTGCGTTGATCAGTCATATCTAGGACTCCTCTTACTTGGCACGCGAACGATAGACAGTGTCGAGCCAGACGGCGACGACCAGCACCGCACCGACGACGACGCTCTGCAGCGGCGTGTCGACATGGGCAAGCACCATGCCCGACTGCAGCGACTGCATCACCAGTGCGCCGAGCATGGCGCCGGCGATGGTGCCGGTACCGCCGGCCAGTGACGTGCCGCCGATGACGGCTGCGGCGATCGTATACAGTTCGTCCAACGTGCCTTGAGCATTGGTGGCGGCGTTGAGGCGGGCGGTCGAAATCGCTGCCGCGACAGCGGCGAGCATGCCCATCAGCGCGAAGATGCGGACAGTGACCCAGCGGGTCTTGATACCGGCAAGTTCTGCCGCCTCAGGATTTCCGCCGATCGCGAAGACGTAACGGCCAAAGCGCAGGCGGGTGGCGATGAAGGTCATGATGATGCCGACGATGATTGCGATCAGAACCGGCACGGCAATGCCGTAGGGGATATCCAAGCCGGTTTCGGGCCACGGAATGTTGTTCGCCTCTGCGTACCTCTTGGCGATATTGATCGGCCAGTAATAGCTGTTGGCGATCCAGACGGCGCCGAGGATCAACACGCAGGAGAGCGCCGACAGGAAGTACTCGGCCCAGACCGGGCGCCGCGGGAAGCCGAAGCGTTTGCGCTGGCGGCGCGAGTTCAGGATGCTGCCGATCACGAAAAGGCAGGCGAGCACGCCAACGATCCAGCTCCAGGTAGCGCCGATCGAGCCTTCGGCACCGCCGCCCATGATGCGGAAGGTCTGGTCCATCGGGGCAACCGTCTGGCCGCTGGTGACGAGCCAGGTGGCGCCGCGCCAGACGAGCAGACCGCCGAGCGTCACGATGAAGGAGGGAACGTTCAGGAAGGCGATGATGAGGCCCTGGAAGGTACCGATCAGTGCGCCGGCGATGAGGCCGACGATCAGCGTGATGATCCAGGTGAAAGGGCTGTCGAAGCCGATGAATTCGGGCAGGATTTTTGCCTGCGTGACGCCCATGATCATGGCGCAGAGGCCAAGCACGGAGCCGACCGAGAGGTCGATATTGCGCGTCACGATAATGAGAACCATCCCGGTCGTCATGATCGCGATGTCGGTTGTCTGAACCGAAAGGTTCCACAGGTTTCTCGGCGTCAGAAACAACCCGCCGGTGATGATGTGAAAGCCGATCCAGATGATAAGCAGCGCACCGATCATACCGAGAAGGCGCGTGTCGATTTCGGTCGCGCGGAAGAAGCGGCTGACGAGGTTGCCCTCAGCCATGCTCGGTCCGCTTGAAGTTGTGGATTTTACCATTTCGGCCATGGGTTTGCCGTTCCCCCACTGTTTGGACGTTTGATCCGCTTCGCATCACGTCGATGCCCGCGGCGTCGCCCCGTTCTTGTATTGACCATCGCCGTGCTTCCGAATTTCGGTCGCTCTGTCCCGCGACATGAAACCGGCAGGGAATCAAGGCCGCGATGGTTGGGTGAGGCGGATAGACCATCGACCGACGGTTCCAATCCGCATCCGGCGCCGCAACGGTTTCAGCCGTTGCGGCGCCGGCAATCTATGCCTTGCGGCCGTCGATTAGTCGCAAGCCTTGACGCTGCCGGCCTTGACGCCCTGGCAAGCTTCAGCCTTGGAGATCCAGCCGGCATCGATGACGACGTTCAGGTTGTCCTTGGTGATCGGAAGCGGCTTCAGGAAGACCGATTCCATGGGAACGCCCTTGGCGCCACCCTTGAAGGTCTGAACGCCTTCGATCTCGTTCATCTTCTTGCCGGCAGCGAGGTCGAGCGCGACTTCGGCGGCGCGCTTGCCCAGTTCGCGCGAGTCTTTCCAGACGGAGACCGTCTGTGTGCCGAGCGCGACGCGATTCAGAGCTGCCTTGTCGGCGTCCTGACCGGAAACCGGTACGGAGCCGGCGAGGCCCTGCGCGTCGAGGGCTGCAATCGCGCCACCGGCGGTGCCGTCGTTCGAAGCAACAACGGCATCAACCTTGTTGTTGTTCGCCGTCAGGAACTGCTCCATGTTGCGCTGTGCGTTCTCTGGCAGCCAGCCGTCGGTGTAGGCTTCGCCGACGTTCTTGATCTTGCCGGCATCCACGGCGGCCTTCAGCACTTCCATCTGGCCCGAGAACAGGAAGTCCGCGTTCGGGTCGGACGAAGAGCCCTTGATGAAGACATAGTTGCCTTCCGGCTTCACCTTGAACACGCCTTCAGCCTGCAGACGACCAACTTCCTTGTTGTCGAAGGTGATGTAGAAGGCAGCCGGGTTTTCGATCAGACGGTCGTAACCGACGACCGGGATGCCTTCAGCGGCGGCCTTTTCGATGGCCGGGCCGATGGCGTCGCTATCCTGAGCGAGGATGATGAGTGCATTCGCGCCCTGCGAAATCAGCGATTCAACGTCGGTCAGCTGCTTTGCGGCGGACGACTGGGCGTCAGCGGAGATGTACTTGGCGCCCTTGGCTTCCAGTGCCTTCTTGATGGCAGCTTCGTCGGTCTTCCAACGCTCTTCCTGGAAGTTCGACCAGGAAACGCCAACGACGAGATCGGCAGCCATGGCGGCAGTGTGGACCGATACAAGGATGGCCGCCCCGGCCATCAGCTTCAAAATTGACTTCATAATTATCCTCCCGAGTGAGTTGCGGCCAGCCCCAGCCAGTGGTTCCTCCGGCCGCCGCGGTTCGCTGACGAGAAGTTCCAATTATTTTCTCGACAGTCGAGAAATTTAGTGTCAGAGATTTTTTCAACTGTCAACACCGCACTATCAGCTTCGTTTCCGTTGCGAAAACTGCTGGAGATGCTGTGTGAACGAGGGCGGAATGCGAGGGGGAGAGGGCCGGCATATATGCTGACCAAGTCGAGCACGGAATTGGTCCGGCAGCGAAATAGCGTCCTCGTGCTTGCCGCGCTTCGAAGACATGGCGCGCTGGCGCATACGGGGATTTCCGAATTTACGAAGCTTTCCTCGGCGACGATCTCGGCAATCACCGCCGATCTGGAAAAAGCGCAGATCATCGAGAAATCCGAACACCAGGCAACGAGCGGGAGAGGGCGTCCGCGCGTGCTGTTTCGGCAGCGGCGCGACTGCGGCTACCTTGTCGTCGTGATCATTTCATCGGATGGCGTCCAGTATTCGCTCGTCGACTATGCCGGCAGGCTCATCGACCGGTTCAGCGAGGAAAGGTCACACGATCCCGCCGGTGCCGAGCGGTTTATTGCCTCCGTCAGGGAGGGGCTTGCACGCATTCTTTCACGCTCAAAGCTTTCCCAGGAAAAAGTGCTGCTGATATCGATCAGCAGCAAAGGTCTCGTGCATGCCACGGACCCCGTGCTGGTGTGGTCCCCGATATTCGGCAGCAATCAGATCGACTTTGAATCGGCATTACGGCCGGACTGGCAGGCCAAGATCATTCTCGGCAACGAGACGCAGCTGGTTGCCGCGGCGCTCGGCGCGCATGAGGAGAACACCAGGCCAGCGGAATTCCGCTCGCTGGCGGCGTTGTCGCTCGGACATAGCATCGGCCTCGGCATCGTTCGGCGCACGGGGCAGGGGGAGCGTGAGATCTCGGCGCCGAATTTCGGCCATATGCTGCATATGGCAAACGGAGGCCTTTGTCGCTGTGGAAGCAGGGGGTGCATCGAGGCCTATGCCGGATTCTATGCCATTTTGCGCATGGCCTTCGAAGTGCCGCTCGACACGATCCCGGCCAAGTTCGTGCCGGTTGCCGAGCTCGACAAGATCGCCGCGCAAGCGCGCCAGGGGCATCGCATGTCCGCTTTTGCGTTCAGGCAGGCCGGTATCGCACTCGGAAACGGGCTTTCGCGTCTCCTCAGCCTGACGGAGCGTATGCCGATCGCGATCACCGGTCCGGGAACGCGTTACTATGATCTGTTGCGACAAGGGATCGAGGAAGGGCTTGGCCAAGCGCATGTCGTGCGGATGGAAGGGATGCCGGAGATCCGCGTCGTACCTGACGAATCGATCCTCGTCTTCGAGGGGCATCTGGACAGGGCATTGTCGGTTATCGATCAGGAGCTGGTTCTGTCCGGCATTCAGGGATCGGACTAGCCGTGCGTCCCGCGCAGCATAGCAATGAAACGAGAAATGGCCGGGCAGGGACCCGGCCATTTCACAGGTGGCTTTCGGTCGGGAGAGGGCCGTCAGCCAATCTTGATGAGTTTGCCTTCCTTGACGGACTGCACGGCAGCATCGGCAAGCGCCAGAGCAGCGAGGCCATCGGCGCCGGACGGCGTAATCTTCGCGCCCTTCTCGATCGCGGCGATGAAGCTCGCGATCTCGTTGGCATAGGCTTCGGTGTAGCGGGTCATGAAGAAGTCGTGCAGCGGCGGGCGGGTGTAGCCGTCGCCGTTGGCAACCTCGATCGAGACCGGGCGCTGGTTTTCGGCGGCGACCATGCCCTTCGAGCCATGCACTTCGATGCGCTGGTCGTAGCCATAGGTGGCGCGGCGCGAGTTGGAGATGATCGCCTGCTTGCCGGACTTGGTCTGCAGGATCACCGAAACGCTGTCGTAGTCGCCGGCTTCGCCGATCGCCTTGTCGACGAGGACCGCCGCGGTCGCGCTGACGGCAACCGGCTCCTCACCAAGAAGGAAGCGGGCCATGTCGAAGTCATGGATCGTCATGTCGCGGAAGATGCCGCCCGAACGCTTGATGTAGTCGACCGGCGGAGCGCCCGGATCGCGCGAGGTGATGGTGACCATTTCGACGTCGCCGATTCGGCCGTCATCGATCGTCTTGCGAACGGCCATGAAGTGCGGGTCGAAACGGCGGTTGAAGCCGACCATCAGCTTGGCCCTGGTCTCGTCGACGACCTTGATGCAGGCCTTGACGCGGGCAACGTCGAGATCGATCGGCTTTTCGCAGAAGATCGCCTTGCCGGCGCGCGCGAAGCGTTCGATCAGATCGGCATGGGTGTCGGTCGGGGTGCAGATGACGACAGCATCGATATCCTTGGCGGCTTCGATCGCCTCGATCGTGCGGACCTCGCAGCCGTAGGCGGACGCGATCGCTTCGGCTGCCTGCGGGAACGCGTCGGCAACGGCAACGAGCTTGGCGTTGGCATCGCCGCTGACGGCCTTCGCATGAACCTTGCCGATACGGCCGGCGCCGAGAAGACCAAATCTGACTGTCATGAGAACCTCCCTTGGATTCGGAACAAATGAACCGAATTGCATCTAATGTGGAATTTTCATTCCATTTTATGTCCACCGCGTCAAGCCGGCGCTCTTTCACATTTTCAGAATCCACCTTAAAGACGTGTGACAATTTAGCTATGGGAATGAGATGCAACTGATCGATCCACAACATCCGGCCTATCGCCCGCTCTGGGTTCGCATCCTGATTGTGGCCGTTTGCTTCGGCTGGGCGCTGGTCGAAATCATCACCGGCGATCCATTCTGGGCCGTCCTGTCGGGCGGTGCCGGTGTCTACGCGGTCTACATGCTGTTCTGGACCTACAAGCCGCAGTCGGAGGAGACCGCCACGCCGCCATCGACCGATGACGACGACGACAAGGAAGACAAGAAGGACGTGGACTAGTCAGCGGGCAAGGCGGCGCAGTGCCTGGTCGATCAGCAGATTGGCTGTGGTCATCCGCTTCGTCGCGTTCTCACGGAACGGCGGGTCAACGCGATCTGGATGGTTCTGCTTGGCAAAGGCGCGCCGTTTCACGCTGAGACTTTGCACCGTTTCGCGAGCTGAAATATCCAATTCGGCGGCGATGTCCTCTGCTGTGATGCGTGCAAGATAATCCGGCATCACCGGCTCGGGCTCCGGTTCAGGAGGCGGCAGGGGCTCGGCCACCGTCTCCGGAGGGATGAATTCCAGTGTCTCGAAATACGCCTGGTCGGGCCGTGCTGACGATACCGAGACCCCTTCCATGACGTTGAAAGCGAGTCCGGTGTTGAGACCGCTCACACGGGCCGAAGCGGGTGCATCCTGTTCGACAGTCTCGTCCTCCGCTTTCAGGCGGTCGAGCACGGACTGGAACACCGATTGGCTGAACAGCATGATTGCCCTCCTTTGGCGGGGGGCATTAGATGCGAGCAAAATGGTGCAAAGCTTGTCAGCCCGCGGCCGCCTTCTTGCTCTCGGCCAGTACTAGGTCATAAAGGAGGCGCGCGCTCGGGGGGAGTGCCCGCTCCTTCACCGTGATCAGGCTGTAGGGCCTGACATTGATCTCGAAATCGATCGGCAATACCCGCACATCCGACGCCTTCGACTTATGGGTCGCCAGGAACTGCGCGACGTCAAGCGCGATCGGGGCGATTGCATCCGTCTGGCAAACCGTCGCGCAGGTGAGCAGTAGCGACGAGGTGTTGACGATATTTTCCGGCAGCGGCACGCCGCGAGAGAGGAACAAGTCCTCGATCGTCCGGCGCAGCAGCGTCCCCGCCGGCTGAAAGACCCAATCATATCGTGGGAGGTCCTCGAGGACGGCGACCTTCTTCTTCAGCAGCGGATGACCTCCCCGCACGATCAGGCAAGCCTTCTCCACGCCGATCTCCTGGACCTGGAACAAGCGCGGATTAAGATCGTCGGGAATGCGGCTGATAATGAAGTCGTGCCGGGCGGCCAGCAGTTCGCGGGCAAGCACGTTGCTCGTTTCGACCTGTATGGTCACCTCTATGCCGGGCAGGGCGGTTCTAACCCGCTTGATCGCCGGTACCACAAGGCTCATGGCCGGCGCGGTAACCGCGCCGATGAAGACGGCGCCGCCCTTTCCCGTCTTCAGTTCGGCAATCTCGCGGCCGGCCTCGCGAAGTTCCAGCATGATCTTGCGCGCCCGTCTGGCAAGCGCCTGTCCGAAGGTCGTCAGTACGACGCCGCGCGCCACGCGCTCATAGAGCGGTGTCTTAACGATCGACTCCATTTCCGACAGGATTCGCGATGCCGCCGGCTGCGAAATGTTCAGCACCTCGGCGGCGGCTGAAATTTGCCCGCTATCTTCGATTGCGACGATCATCCGCAGGTGATTCAGTTTAAGCCCCGATCTCAAAAGGGCGTCGTCACCGAAAATATCGGTATGAATGTCCACATAGGCATCGGTCTGCGGGTCTGACATGAACGCCATGGTTGCGGCCTCCCAACCGCGCTCCATTAAAAGTAATACTTTTTAACGATATACCAAAATTGTTATGCACTTTGCCAGTTATTCTATTTGACAGTTATAGGAATCCATACCAGTTTGCCGCCGTGTGCTGGTTGGCACTCAACACGTGTGAGAGCGTGGAGGAGACCTACTTCGTTTCTCACCATCTGAAGTATTATCCAAGACGGAACCTGCCACAGTTTCGGAGCGGGCGATTTTTCGTCCGTGCGTTTATTAACTAAGGGAGAGAGAGATATGAAATCCATTATCTCGTTGATGGCAGCGGCGGCCTTTGGCGTCGCTTCGTTCGTAATGCCGGCTATGGCAGCCGACAAGGGGACTGTCGGCATTGCAATGCCCACGAAGTCGTCCGCTCGCTGGATCGATGACGGTAACAACATCGTCAAGCAGCTCCAGGAAGCTGGCTACAGCACAGACCTGCAGTACGCCGACGACGACATTCCGAACCAGCTGTCTCAAATTGAGAACATGGTCACGAAGGGCGTTAAGGTTCTCGTCATCGCCGCTATCGACGGCACGACGCTTTCCGACGTTCTGCAGAAGGCTCACGACGCAGGCATCAAGGTCATCGCTTACGACCGCCTGATCCGCGATTCGGGCAACGTCGACTACTACGCGACGTTCGACAACTTCAAGGTCGGCGTTCTGCAGGCAACTTCCATTGTTGATGCCCTCGGCCTCAAGGATGGCAAGGGTCCGTTCAACATCGAACTCTTCGGTGGTTCGCCGGACGACAACAACGCCTTCTTCTTCTATGACGGCGCAATGTCGGTTCTGCAGCCTTACATCGACAGCGGCAAGCTCGTCGTGAAGTCCGGCCAGACCGGCATGGACAAGGTCGGCACGCTGCGCTGGGACGCGGCAACGGCCCAGGCTCGTATGGATAACCTGCTCTCGGCCAACTACACCGACGCGAAGGTCAATGCAGTTCTGTCGCCTTACGACGGTCTGTCCATCGGCATCATCTCGTCGCTGAAGGGCGTTGGCTACGGCACCCCGGACCAGCCGCTTCCGGTCGTTTCCGGCCAGGACGCTGAAGTTCCGTCGGTCAAGTCGATCATCGCTGGCGAGCAGCACTCCACGATCTTCAAGGACACCCGCGACCTCGCAAAGGTTACCGTCGGCATGGTCAACGCTCTGATGGAAGGCAAGGAGCCTGAAGTCAACGACACCAAGACCTACGACAACGGTGTCAAGGTTGTTCCGTCCTACCTGCTGACCCCGGTCGCAGTCGACAAGACCAACTACGAGAAGATCCTCGTCGAAGGCGGTTACTACAAGGCTGACCAGCTGAAGTAATAATTGTACCAAGTTGGCCGGAATCCGCTGCTTGCGGGTTCCGGTCTTCAATTTTATGATCGCCGCGCCTCTTTTGGCTGCTGGCGCTGGATTATGACCATGGACAATACAATCCTCGAAATGCGGAACATCACCAAGACGTTCCCAGGCGTAAAGGCGCTTGAGAATGTGAACCTCAAGGTTCGACAGGGTGAGATCCACGCATTGGTGGGTGAAAACGGGGCCGGAAAGTCGACCCTGATGAAAGTTCTCTCCGGCGTTTACCCGGCCGGAACCTACGACGGCGATATTGTCTACGAAGGCGACGTCCGTCATTTCAAGGCACTCAAGGACTCCGAAGAGATCGGCATCGTCATCATTCACCAGGAACTGGCGCTGGTGCCGCTCCTGTCGATCGCCGAAAACATCTTCCTCGGCAACGAAGTCGCCCAGAACGGCATCATCAAGTGGCAGGAAGCCTTCAAGCGCACGAAAGAGCTGCTGAGCAAGGTTGGCCTCAAGGAGTCGCCGGAAACGCTCGTCACCGACATCGGCGTCGGCAAGCAGCAGCTGGTCGAAATCGCCAAGGCGTTGTCGAAGAGCGTAAAGCTGCTGATCCTCGACGAGCCCACGGCTTCCCTCAACGAAAAGGATTCCGACGCGCTGCTGGAACTCCTGATCGAGTTCCGCAACCAGGGCCTGACGTCGATCATCATCACGCACAAGCTCAACGAAGTGCGCAAGGTCGCCGACCAGATCACGGTTCTGCGCGACGGCATGACGGTCAAGTCGCTCGACTGTCAGACCGAAGAGATCAGCGAAGACATCATCATCAAGAACATGGTGGGCCGCGAGCTCGCCGATCGTTATCCGCCGCGCTCGGTGCCGATCGGCGAGACGATCCTCGAGGTGAAGAACTGGAACGCTTATCACCAGCATCACCGTGACCGCCAGGTTCTGCACGACATCAACGTCACCGTCCGCAAGGGCGAAGTGGTCGGTATCGCGGGCCTGATGGGCGCCGGTCGCACCGAATTTGCGATGAGCCTGTTCGGCAAGTCCTACGGACACAAGATCCATGGCGACGTGTCCATGCACGGCAAGCCGGTGGATGTCAGCACCGTTCGCAAGGCGATCGATGCCGGTCTTGCCTATGTGACCGAAGACCGCAAGCATCTCGGGCTCGTGCTCGGCGAGAACATCGTTCACAACACGACGCTCGCCAATCTGGCCGGCGTGTCGAGCGCCACGGTTATCGACAGTATCAAGGAATCGAAGGTCGCATCGGACTACCGCTCGAAGCTGCGCATCCGCAGCTCCAGCATCTTCCAGGAAGCGGTCAATCTCTCGGGCGGCAATCAGCAGAAGGTCGTGCTGTCGAAGTGGTTGTTCTCCGATCCTGACGTTTTGATCCTTGACGAACCCACACGCGGCATCGATGTCGGTGCAAAATACGAAATCTATACTATCATCAACCAGCTCGCCGCCGACGGCAAAGGCGTTCTGATGATCTCATCGGAAATGCCGGAACTGCTTGGCACGTGCGACCGCATCTACGTCATGAATGAAGGACGTATCGTGGCGGAACTGCCAAAGGGAGAGGCGAGCCAAGAAACCATCATGCGCGCTATCATGCGCTCAGGGGAGAAGAAACAATGACTCCGGTCAACCCTTCAGCCACCGAGGAAAGTAACGTCGTATCTGTTGCCGACTATATCAGGGGCAATATCCGCGAATATGGCATGCTTATCGCGCTCGTCGCGATCATGATCTTCTTCCAGTTTTATACCGGCGGTATTCTCTTCAAGCCGGTCAACCTGACGAACCTCGTTCTGCAGAACTCCTTCATCGTCATTATGGCGCTTGGCATGCTGCTCGTCATCGTGGCCGGTCACATCGACCTCTCGGTCGGCTCGATCGTCGCCTTCGTCGGTGCTGTTGCCGCAATCATGACCGTCACCTGGCAAATGAATTTTGTGGTGGCGGGCATCCTCTGCCTGATCATCGGCGGTCTGATCGGTGCTGCCCAAGGTTACTGGATTGCGTATCACCGCATTCCGTCCTTCATCGTTACGCTGGCGGGGATGCTCGTCTTCCGTGGCCTTACCTTGTTTGTGCTCGGCGGCAAGAACATCGGCCCGTTCCCGAAGGACTTTCAGGTCATCTCGACCGGCTTCCTACCGGGCACGATGATCGATGTCGCTGGTGTTCCGCTGCATTCCACGTCCCTGATCCTGACGGTTGCCATTACTGTTGTCCTCTTCTATCTCGCTTGGCGCCGCCGCAAGGTAAACGAGAGCCATGGCATCGATGTCGAGCCGACGAGCTTCTTCATCGCACAGAACGCCGTCCTGTCGCTGGCAATCCTGTTTCTCGGCTATCAGCTCTCGAGCTACAAGGGCCTGCCGAACGTTCTCGTCGTCATGCTCGTGTTGATCGCGGCCTACGCCTTCGTAACGCGCCGCACGACAATCGGTCGCCGCATTTACGCCATGGGCGGCAACGAGAAGGCAACCAAGCTCTCGGGTATCAACACCGAGCGCCTGAGCTTTTACACCTTCGTCAACATGGGTGTCCTGGCTGGCCTCGCGGGCATGATCATCGCGGCTCGCCTGAACTCGGCGACCCCGAAGGCGGGCGTCGGCTTCGAGCTTGACGTTATCGCGGCCTGCTTCATCGGCGGTGCCTCGGCATCCGGCGGCGTTGGCAAGATCACCGGCGCTGTCATCGGCGCCTTCATCATGGGTGTCATGAACAACGGCATGTCGATCGTCGGCCTCGGCATCGACTTCCAGCAGATGGTCAAGGGGCTGGTGCTTCTCGCTGCCGTCTTCTTCGACGTCTACAACAAGAACAAGGGCTAAGCGCTCCGGCGCTGCCCACGCATTCGCAGTTATGTGAACTTACCAATCCGGCTCATTCTAGAGCCGGATTGGCGGAGCATTTTCCGCGCTATCGAAAAAAGGATGAAGACCGTGCTCATTTCGCAGATC
Source organism: Rhizobium sp. 3T7 (assembly GCF_020166565.1). Taxonomy (NCBI): domain Bacteria; kingdom Pseudomonadati; phylum Pseudomonadota; class Alphaproteobacteria; order Hyphomicrobiales; family Rhizobiaceae; genus Rhizobium; species Rhizobium sp. 3T7. The sequence goes on along the minus strand of NZ_JAIQXS010000025.1, from coordinate 26,086 downwards.
AAGGGTTCGAACGGAGAGATCATTGTCGCCGTGCGCGAGCCGGGCGGTACCGCGAAAGCCGTCAAGAATGCCGGCAGCGTCTATGCGCTGGCCATGGAAGCCGCAAATGGCGGCAAGTCGCTGGTTTCGGTGATCGAAGCGCATGGCTACGGCGATGCGGTCGATCTCGAAAAGGCTTACGCCGAGGGCCGCTTCCTGCCGCCGATGACGCATCCCGATGCGGCGCACCTGCACCTGACGGGCACCGGCCTCACCCACCTGGGCTCGGCCGCCACGCGCGACTCCATGCACAAGAAGACCTCCGAGGCGGCTGAAGAGACGCTCACCGACTCGATGAAGATGTTCAAGATGGGCCTCGAGAACGGCAAGCCGAAAGCCGGCGAGAAGGGCGTCCAGCCCGAGTGGTTCTACAAGGGCAACGGCTACGGTTCGGCGGCCCCCGGCACGCCGCTCGTTTCCCCGTCCTTTGCGCTTGATGGCGGCGAAGAGCCCGAAATGGCGGGCATCTATGTCATCGCGGAAGACGGTACTCCGTTCCGCATCGGTTTTGCGCTGTCGAACGAGTTCTCCGATCACGTCACGGAGCGGATCAACTACCTCTACCTCGCGCACTCCAAGCTGCGCCCGGCAAGCTTCGGTCCGGAAATCCGCATCGGCGTGGCGCCGGAAGACATCCGCGGCACCTCGCGCATCAAGCGCGGCGACAAGGTGATCTTCGAAAAGCCCTTCCTGTCGGGAGAGGCGAACATGTCGCACACCTTTGCCAATCTCGAATATCATCACTTCAAGTACGGCCTGTTCCGTGTGCCCGGCGATGTCCACGTCCACATGTTCGGAACGGCGACGCTCTCCTTCGCGGAAGGCATCAAGGCGGAAGAGGGCGATGTCTTCGAAATCGAAGTCGCCGAGTTCGGCCTGCCGCTTCGCAACCCTTTGAAGATTGCCGCCGAAGAAGAGATTGCCGTCAAGCAGCTCTAATTTCGCAAGGCCCGGCCGCTTCGACGGCCGGACCGTTTCCATAAGAACGGTGAAGGAGGCCTAATCAGCCCATGACCATTTATCAGAACCTCATTGCCGGCGAATGGGTTGGCTCGGACGCGACCAAGAACATCAATCCGTCGGACACCAACGAAGTCGTCGGCCTTTATGCGGACGGTACGGCCGAAGACACGAAGAATGCGATTGCCGCCGCCAAGGCAGCCTTTCCTGCCTGGTCGCGTTCGGGCATCTGGGAGCGCCACGTCATCCTGAAGAAGGCCGGCGACGAGATCATGGCCCGCAAGGACGAGCTCGGCGCCCTGCTTGCCCGCGAAGAGGGCAAGACGCTTCCTGAAGCGATCGGCGAAACGATCCGCGCCTCGCAGATCTTTGAATTTTTCGCTGGCGAGGCATTGCGCCTTGCAGGCGAGGTCATCCCGTCGGTTCGCCCCAACATTGGCGTCGAGATCACCCGCGACCCGCTCGGCGTGATCGGCATCATCACGCCCTGGAATTTCCCGATCGCGATTCCTGCCTGGAAGATCGCGCCGGCGCTCTGCTATGGCAACACGATCGTCTTCAAGCCAGCCGAACTCGTTCCGGCCTGCTCCTGGGCAATCGTCGACATCCTGCACCGTGCCGGCCTGCCGAAGGGCGTGCTGAACCTCGTCATGGGGAAGGGTTCGGTTGTCGGCCAGGCGATGCTCGACAGTCCTGATGTCGCGGGCATCACGTTTACCGGTTCCACCGGCACGGGGCGCCGCGTCGCGGCCGCCTCGATCGAGCATAACCGCAAGTTCCAGCTGGAAATGGGCGGCAAGAACCCGATGGTCGTCCTCGACGATGCCGATCTCACCGTCGCCGTCGAAGCGGCCGCCAATTCCGGCTTCTTTTCTACCGGCCAGCGCTGCACGGCGTCGTCGCGTTTGATTGTCACCGAAGGCATCCACGACAAGTTTGTTGCCGCGTTGACGCAAAAGCTGGAGACGCTCGTCGTCGACAACGCGCTGAAGCCTGGCACGCACATCGGGCCGGTCGTCGATGAGAAGCAGTTGAAGACCGATACCGACTATATCGAGATCGGCAGACAAGAAGGCGCGAAACTCGCCTTCGGCGGCGAACTCATCACCCGCGAGACGCCCGGCTTCTATCTGCAGCCGACGCTGTTTACGGAAGCCACGAACCAGATGCGTATCAGCAGGGAGGAAATCTTCGGTCCTGTTGTCTCGGTCATCCGCGTCAAGGACTACGAAGAAGCGCTGGCGACCGCCAACGACACGCCGTTCGGCCTGTCAGCCGGCATCGCCACGACGAGCCTCAAGCACGCCACGCATTTCAAGCGTAACTCCGAAGCTGGCATGGTGATGGTCAACCTGCCGACTGCGGGCGTCGATTTCCACGTTCCCTTCGGCGGCCGCAAGGGTTCATCCTATGGCCCGCGCGAGCAGGGCAAGTACGCGGCGGAGTTCTACACGACCGTCAAGACAGCTTACACGCTGGCCTAACCACGGCCCAAAACGATCCGAGCCGCCCTGTGGCGGCTCGGCCAGATCTCGATACAGAGTTCTTCCTAGGCCAGCCGCTCAGCTCTGGCTCTGCATCTGTCCCTGATCTTCCACCGTGACGACGACCGACAGCTTTTCGCCCGGCGTGCCGATGCGCATGCCTGAAACGGGGGCGGCATCGCGGTAGCAGAGGCCGGAGGCTACACGCACATAGCGTGCGTCCGGGCAGATATTGTTGGCCGGGTCGAAGCCGACCCAACCAAGGCCCGCGACGTGCGCTTCACCCCAGGCGTGGGTCGCTGCCTGCTCAACCTTCTCTTCCATCATCAAGTAACCGGAGACGTAGCGGGCCGGAACGCCGAGGCTGCGTGCGGCGGCCACAAAGATATGAGCGTGATCCTGGCAGACGCCGCTTTTCTTCTCCAGCGCCTGCTCCGCTGTCGTCTCGGTATCGCTCGTCCCGGGCCGGTAGGCTACCATCTCATGAATCTCGGACATCAGCGCGTGCATGCGCGCAAGTTCGTTTTCGCCGCTCACGCCTTTGGTCAGCTCCTTGACAAGCTTTCCGGGCTTCGTCCTTGGCGTCTCGCGCAGGAATAGCCAGAGCGGGCAGAAGCCGCTGTGGGGGCCGAGGACGCCGTTTCGATCTTCCGTTTCGACTTCGCCTTCGGCAACGATGCGTGTCGTCCGCTGCTCACCCTCCAGCGAGACGAGGTTGACATGGTTGCCGAACTGATCGTCGTATTCAACCTCGGGCTTGGCGCCCTCGACATGCAGGGACCAGTTGAGGATCGTTTGCCCGACCACGGTCGGCGGCGTCAGCCGCAGCCGCTGCAGCGAGAACGCCGACGGCTCTTCGTAGTGATATTCGGTGACGTGGCTGATCTTAAGTTTCATGTCGTGCCCGCCTATGCATAGAACCGGTAACCGTCGGATATTTCCATGCCGAGCTGGTTGTTGCGCGTGACGAAATCCTCGAGAAACTCATGCAGGCCCTGATCCATGATCTCCTTGATGGCACGTGTCTGGAGCGTCTTGCGGATGGCGTCTGCCGTGTCGTGCGCCGCCAGCCGCTCGCCATAGTCCTTGGCGAGATAGCCGAGCTCGCTGACGATCTTCTCGTAGCAGTAGGCGAGCGAGCGCGGCATCTGGCCGTTGAGGATGAGGAAGTCGGCGATGTTCATGGCGCGATACTCGCCGTCGTAGGCCCAGCTGTAGGAGCGGTGAGCGGAGACCGAGCGCAGGATCGACTCCCACTGGATGTTGTCGATCGAGGTGCCGACAGCCGAGACCGAGGGCAGCAGCACATAGTACTTCACGTCGAGAATACGGCTCGTATTGTCGGCGCGCTCGATGAAGGTGCCGATGCGCGCGAAATTATAGAGCTCGTTTCTAAGCATGGAGCCATGGAAGGCGCCGCGGATTAGCCCAGCGCGATGCTTGATGGCATCGATCGCTTCAGGCAGCTCCGCCGGCTTCAGCCTCTTGGAGAGCAGAGCCTTGAGTTCGATCCAGAACTCGTTGGTCGCTTCCCAGGTTTCGCGGGTCAGCGCCGTGCGTACCATGCGGGCGTTGTTTCGCCCGTAGTCGACGCAGGACATCACGCTCGAGGGATTGGTGCGATCGCGCAGCAGGTAGTCGATGGCATCAGCGCTCGTCAGCTTGCTGTGGCCTTCGTCAAAGGTCTCGCGCACGCCCGCACTTTGCAGGACGCCATCCCAATCGTCGTCACCGGTTCCGCTTCGCGTCAGCGACATGCGAAGACCGGCATCGATGAGGCGCGCGATGTTTTCGGCGCGCTCGAAGTAACGGAACATCCAGTAGAGTCCATTTGCGGTTCTTCCGAGCATCAGTCCTCCAATACCCAGGTATCTTTTGTGCCGCCGCCCTGGCTGGAGTTGACCACCAGCGAACCCTGCTTCAGGGCTACGCGGGTCAGGCCGCCGGGGATGATCTGCACCTTGTCGGAGACGAGAACATAGGGGCGCAGGTCCACATGGCGCGGCGCAATTCCCTTGTTGACGAGGATTGGCACTGTCGAAAGCGAAAGCGTCGGCTGTGCGATGTAGTTGGCGGGCTTGGCCTTCAACTTCTCGCCAAAGTCGGTGCGTTCCTTCTTCGAAGCTGTCGGGCCCACCAGCATGCCATAACCGCCTGAACCGTGTACCTCCTTGACGACGAGCTCTTCGAGATGCTCGAGGACGTATTTGAGGCTTTGCGGCTCGGAACAGCGCCAGGTCGGCACGTTTTCCAGGATCGGCTTGCGCCCGGTGTAGAACTCTACGATCTCGGGCATATAGGAATAGATCGCCTTGTCATCCGATATGCCGGTTCCCGGCGCATTGGCGATGGTGATGTTACCCGAGCGGTAGACATCCATGATCCCCGGGATGCCGAGCGCGGAATCCGGACGGAAGGTGAGGGGATCGAGGAAGTCGTCGTCAACGCGGCGGTAGAGCACGTCGATCGCCTCGTAGCCGCGGGTCGTGCGCATCTTCACTTTGCCATCGATGACGCGCAAATCCGAGCCTTCGACAAGCTCGACGCCCATCGTGTCTGCGAGGAACGAATGCTCGTAGTAGGCGGAATTGTAGATGCCGGGGGTGAGCACGGCGACGCGCGGCTTGCCCTTGCAGCCCGGAGGCGCAAGCGACGCCAGGCTCTGGCGCAGCAGGTAGGGATAGTCCTCGACCGGCCTGACCTTATTGGCGTGGAACAGCTCCGGGAACATCTGCATCATCGTTTCCCGGTTTTCCAGCATGTAGCTGACACCGGATGGCGTGCGGGCGTTGTCCTCCAGCACATAGAACTCATCCTCGCCGGTGCGAACGATATCGGTGCCGACGATGTGGGTGTAGACGCCTCCCGGCGGCCGGAAGCCGATCATCTCGGGCAGGAACGCGTCGTTTTTCTCGATCAGTTCGCGCGGAATGCGCCCGGCGCGGATGATTTCCTGCTTGTGGTAGATGTCATCGAGAAAGGCGTTGAGTGCGATCACCCGCTGTTCGATGCCCTGCGCGAGCTTGCGCCATTCGCGGCCGGAAATGATGCGGGGGATGATGTCGAACGGGATGAGCTTTTCGGAAGAGTCTGCGTGTCCGTAAACCGCGAAGGTAATGCCGGTCTTTCGAAAGATGTTTTCCGCGTCCCGGCTCTTGGCAATCAGATGCGTTCGATCTTGGTTATTGTACCACTCAAAGTATTTTTCATACGGCTGACGAGGACTTTCGTCCCCGGTGATCATTTCATCAAATGCCAAAGGTGTGGCTCCCCTTTTTTGTTCATTTGAATACAACGCAATAAGCAATGCAAGAACCATGCACAGTTGGAGGGCGAGATTCGTAAAATCCTCCCAAATGGCCAAAAGAGCCGAAAAACTGGGCATTTATCAAAATCTGGCATGGCCGTTGCCGTCGTCAATCCCTGGTGGCCGCTCAAAATGTAAGCACCTGATTATTTTCAGATCGGCATTCGATTCATTTTCGGGCCGGGCCGCAGTACGACCGATCGCGCCACCCATCAACGAAACTGCAGGTAAGCATCAACGCTTCGACTTTGACGGAGAGGCTGCTGGTCGGTTATCTGCGGCACTCTCTGCTGCCCCAGGATTCTTCCATGTCGCTCGATCGCATTGCACCCGCCATTTTCGTTCTTCTCTGGTCGACCGGCTGGGTCGTGGCGAAATACGCCGCCATTCATTCGGAGCCCTTCACCTTCCTCGCGGTGCGTTATGCATTGTCGGTGTTGGCGTTTTTCAGCCTTTGTCTCGTCATGCGCGCGGTGTGGCCGGGCAGGGTGGTTGCTTTCAAGGCGGTCTACTCCGGTGCGTTCCTGCATGGCTTCTATCTTGCCGGCCTGTGGTGGGCGATCGCGAATGGCGTGCCGGCGGGAATATCAGGCATCATTGCCGCCTTGCAGCCGCTATTGACGGCCATGGCTGCGCCACTCCTCGTCGGCGAGCGCTTGCAGGGCACCCAGAGGCTGGGCCTGCTGCTTGGCTTCCTCGGCATCGCCATCGCGATATCGCCGAAGCTCTTCGATCCGGCGATATCCGATCTGGCGCATGCCGCCGTGCCGCTGACGATCAACCTCGTCGCCATGTGTTGCGTCACTTACGGAACGCTCTATCAAAAGAAGCACCTGCAGCGTGGCAACCTTTTGCCTATCGCCGCGCTGCAATATGTCGGTGCTCTGATCGTCACGGTACCGCTGATGCTTACTTTCGAGCGCATGCATTTCGATGGATCGGCGCAGGCCATTGCGGCGCTCATCTGGTCAGTGTTCGGGCTGTCGATGGGCGGCGTCGGACTGTTGCTCTACCTCATCCGTCGTGGGCAGGTCTCACGGGCGGCTTCACTCATCTATCTGATGCCGCCGACCGTGGCGCTCGAGGCATTTATCGCCTTCGGCGAGCCTTTGACGCTGCCGCTGATCCTCGGCACCGTCGTGGTTGTGGCCGGCGTGTATCTGACCAATCGAGCGGCGGCTATGCCTTCGCGAGGAGCGGCTGCGATGGAGCGAGCCTAGACGGAGCCGCCTGCAAACGCGATGAGGTTCCCATCGGGATCCCGGACAATGAAGGTGCGTGCGCCCCATGGTTCGGTCCGCAGGGACTGATGAAATGGGACACCGGCTGCCTGATATTCCAGGAACAGCGGCTTCGGATCGTCGAGCGTCAGGGTCGCGGAAAGGGCATCGAGCTCTCGGGCTGTGAAGCCGGCATCGAAGGCCGGCAAGGCGACCTTACGCAGATTCAAGCGGGCGCCATCGCGAACGACCTGGGCATAAAACGGCGGCTCTCCATAGGAAAACGCAATTTCAAAGCCGAGTTGTTCGGCATAGAACCGGCATGCGGCATCGAGGTCGGAGACGAAGAGTTGCGGCTGCGCGGAGATGATAACCGAGGCTTTGCTGTCGCATACTGGCGATTCTGTCATGGCTTCGATTCCCTTGAGCAGCGCCGGCCAATTCGCAAAGCCATGCTTTCTGGCGACAAGCTCCTGGGCGTCGCTGAGCTTGAAATCTGCTTCCAGTATCTCCCGATCGCTTTGGTCGCGATACCTGGGCAGAATCCACCTGATTTGCGCCGCCACGGGATGGTACCGTTGGCGATGCCAGCGCAGGTAGGTCTTGGCTTGCTTTCGAAGGTTTTCGATATTGGGCATGGCGCGGGCTACGTTCGACTTTGTCGTAGGCGGGCAATGCCCCCCCGGCCTGAAGCCGACGCGCCCTACACGAGCACCGTCATGCTAACGCAGCTGAGCGGTTGCCACAAGGTAGGCTTGAAATGGTGAGGAGCCATCTGGCGGGCCGTCAGACGCGCAATAAAAACGGCGGGATCTCTCCCGCCGTCTACTGGTATCTCCTGCAAAACGCTTACGCGCGTTCGCGGCGCTGACCGCCATTGCCGCCGCGTGATGGGCCACCGCGGCGCTGGCCGCCGTTGCCTTCGCGACGTTCGCCGCGCTCGCCACCGCCAGCGTTGGCCTGTGCACCACGGTCTTCACCGTGCTTGCGGGCCGGACGACCGTGGGCGTTGCGCGCGCCACCACCGGGATGATGACGATTTGCATCACTGCCATTGGCATGATTGCCATGCTGCGGGCGCTGCGGCTTGCGAGCCGGGCCCGCTGAACGGAAGTCCGACGTCACCGCGAGATCGTTGTCAGGGCCTGACGTCACCGGTGCGGCCTCGCCACGGCGCTGGCCGCGGAAATCCTCGTTGCGCTGGGACTGGCGCTCCGGACGCGGCCGACGCTCGCGACGTTCCTCGTTGTTGGCACGCACTTCGCCGCCTTCGCCTTCGCGACGCGGACGACGTTCCGGACGACCGCCGGCGCGGTGGCCCTCGCCACGGCCTTCACCACCACGACCCTGGCCGCGGTTGCCGCCATTGCCATTGCCATTGCCGCGGCGCGGGGTCGCGTTCATGTTGGCAGGGGCTTCGCCGCTGGCAACAGCGATGTTGATGCTCATCAGCCGCTCGATGTCGCGCAGCAGGCGGGATTCGTCAGGCGCGCAGAAGGCAATCGCGATACCGTCGCGACCGGCACGGGCCGTACGGCCAATACGGTGGACATAGGCTTCGGCAACTTCGGGCAGGTCGTAGTTGTAGACGTGGCTGACGGCCGGAATGTCGATGCCGCGGGCGGCAACGTCGGTGGCGATCAGCGTCTTGATGTCGCCGTCGCGGAAGGCCTTCAAGGCGCGTTCGCGTTGGCCCTGGCTCTTGTTGCCGTGGATCGAAGCGACGGAATAGCCAACGTGATCAAGATGCTTCATCAGCTTCTCCGCACCATGCTTGGTGCGCAGGAAGACGATGGCGCGGCCATCCGGGTTTTCGGTAAGCGACTTCTTCAGGAGGTCCGTCTTGTCGTTCTTGCCGTTGACGAAGTGGACGTACTGCTCGACCTTGTCGGCAGCCTTGCCCGGAGGCGTCACTTCGACGGTGACCGGGTTGGTCAGGTATTCGCCGGCGAGATCGGCGATCGACTTCGGCATCGTCGCAGAGAAAAGCATCGTCTGGCGCTTCTTCGGCACCATCTTGGCGATCTTGCGCAGGTCATGCACGAAGCCGAGGTCGAGCATCTGGTCGGCTTCGTCGAGAACGAGATAGCGCACGGCGGTGAGGCCGATGGCTCGACGGTTGACGAGGTCGAGCAGGCGGCCGGGCGTGGCAACGAGGATGTCGGTGCCCTTTTCAAGTTGCAGCTGCTGCTTGTTGATCGACACGCCGCCGACGACGACGTTGATGCGCAGGTGCGACTTGCGCAAGAAGTTCTTGAGGTTGGTGGCGATCTGGTTCACCAGTTCGCGGGTCGGCGCCAGGATCAGCGTCCGGGTGGTGCGGTTGTCGGGGCGACGTTCTTCGGGGATGAGCTTTTCGATGAGCGGCAGGCCGAAAGCGGCCGTCTTGCCGGTGCCGGTCTGGGCGAGGCCGATGAGGTCACGGCCTTCGAGAAGAAGCGGGATCGCCTTTTCCTGAATGGGGGTCGGCGTTTCAATGCCGAGCTGGAAAAGAGTGGCGACGATCGGCTTGGAAACACCAAGCGATTCAAAATTGGTCAAGTCATAACCTTTTTAGGGCGCGCCAAAATAATATCGCCGGAACGCAGAGTGCGGCCCGGTGTCATTCTGGCGTCAAGAACCCCGCGTGAAGTGGGAACTTGTCTTGTTGGAAAAAGCTTTCCAGCGCTTCTGCCGCGTCTTGGGATGCGGCCTGTATGAAATGCGCTTTTGTCCTTCTTCCTGCATCCTATTTGCTGGCAGGGGCACGCTCACGCGGCGGCCGGAAGGTGAAAGCTGGCCTGCATTTGGTCTAGTTCGGGCCAAAAGTCAAGAGCCGCCGGCTCAAGGAGCGGCTGCGCGAAGGCCCTGTGACGCTTCGGACCAGCTTCAGTCCTCAGTAGCATACCCTTGCACGGTAAGCCTCGCCCCATCCGTTGCGCTGCCATTGAACATAACAACGGGGTGCGTAGTAGTCGCGGCGGTAGTACGGTCTGTAGTAGCTTCGATAGGCCGGATATGGGCGATAGTAAGATCCGTAATAGGGCCGGTAATAGGGCCGATAGTAGGAGCCGTAGTAGGGCCGATACACCGATCCGTAGTAAGGCCGATAGTATGGCCGCGGATAGTAGCCGTAGTTGGGGTAGGGACGTACAGCCTGCGACAGTAGGATGCCACCGACAGCCCCAGCCGCGACGCCGCCCCAGAAGTCACTGTTAGCGTTCGCGGGCGTTGCCGGGAGGAAGGTTGTCCCAGTCAGGGTCAATGCCATTAAGCCCGCCGCCATGCTTTTACGAAGTACGAACATGGTCGTCTCCTTTCGTTGACGAAGCTTGTTCTTGAAGCCGTCAGGAGAAGCCGTTCGGGTTTACGGGCCAGCTGAACGAGTTCATTTTAGAAACGACTGAAACTATACCACAGTTCCCGGATGTTTACTGCTTGTGACGATACAGCGCCGGCCAACACGCAAATTGCTCATGCCCTCGAGAATCATGGTTAAAGCCTTGTTAAAGCGGCGCGGCTATAGTCGTTCGACGAACAGACTTTGCCTGACCGAGGACTAATTTTGACATCGAACGGGGACCTTCTCGAACTGGCCTGCCGCCGGATCGCAGATCTGGATCGCCCCGCCTATGTCAAGAACAGCGAGCTTCGCTACGTCGCCGTCAACGGGGTCTATGCGTCCTTCTTTGGAAAGGAGATCTCCGATTTTATCGGTCGCCGGAGCCGCGAACTGATCGATACGCCGGACGAGGAGACCCGCGAGGACAAGGAGCGGCGCGCTCTCGTCTTTGCAAGCGAGGAAAGCGCCGTTTGCTTCGATTCCCGTCGTGGCGAGCACGAGCGGGTGCGCATTGAGAGCTTCTCGCCCTCCGAAGACCGTGTCTACGTGCTCGGCATCTTCGAGAGAAGGGCGCCACGCCATAAGGGCGATAACCGGTCGGTGTCCAATCCTACCCCATCGGCATCGGATGCAGCACGCAGCCAGGCCCTGACAGAGGATCTGCAAAGCATCCTTGGCGCTCTACCCGTCGGCGTCATGATTCTCGACGACGAACGCGACGTCCTCTATGCCAATGACGAATTCTACGATGTCTGGGATCTGCCGCGAGACGAGCGGTTCGACGGCTGGGCCTTCATTGACGTCATTCGTCGCAATCACCAACTTGGACGCTACGGGGACAGGCTGACACCGGAGCAGATTCTTGCGCGACGGGAGGCGCATTTTGCCACCGCGGGACAGGAAGAGCCGGTAGAACTCGGCTGGGTCAACGGTAAGCGGGTCCTGTTCGAGGGCCGCCGCCTTTCCAACGGGCGTGTCCTGCTTTCATACATGGACGTTACCGCGGTCCGCCTGCGAGAGAAGGAAATCCATGAAACGCGGGCGGCCCTGGCGCGTCTGGGTGACTTGATGGATGACGCGACGCGGGCGATGTCGCAGGGCCTCCTGATCGTTCAGGACGGGATCATCCTGCTCGCCAGCGACCCGCTCAGCGACATCCTCGCCATTCCGCCCGAGTACCTGACGGTCGGCCGAGGATGGATCGACCTCTTCCGGTTCTGCGCTGAGCGGGGGGATTTTCATGGCCAGGAGGAGGAAATCCTCACGAGTTGGCGAGACAACATCGCGGCCAAGAAACCGATTTCGACGCCATTTCATGTCGCTGGAGAGCGTTGGGTCAACCTGGACGCTACCATCAGCGAGCGGCAGCATTGGATTGCGTTGTTCACCGACGTCACCGAAGCGAAGCAACGTGAGGCCGAGCTCGAGCGGCTGCTGTCACGGGCGGAAGCCGCTGACCGCGTCAAGTCGGAGTTCCTGGCGAACATGAGCCACGAGATCCGGACACCGATGAATGGCGTCCTCGGCATGGCTGAGCTGTTGGCAAAAACCGATCTCGATACGCGCCAGAAGACGTTCATCGATATCATCGTCAAATCAGGCAATGCGCTGGTGACGATCATCAACGACATTCTCGACTTCTCGAAGATCGATGCCGGACAGATGACGCTCAGGCGCACGACGTTCGATCTGGTTGACGCGATTGAGGATGTTGCGACCCTCTTGTCTTCATCTGCGGCGGAAAAGAATATTGAATTGCTTGTGCGCACGGCGCCTGATTTGCCGTCGGCGGTGATTGGCGACGCGGGACGCTTCCGGCAGATCATCACCAATCTCATCGGCAATGCCGTAAAGTTCACGGAGCGCGGTCACGTCCTTGTGGACGTTTGCTTCACGCCGGGTGCGCAAGATGAGATCATGGCGAGTATCCGGGTCGAAGATACCGGCATTGGTATTCCAGGCGACAAGCTTGAGTCCATTTTCGACAAGTTCTCGCAGATCGATACATCCTCCACGCGTCGCCACGAAGGAACGGGCCTTGGCCTTGCCATCACGACAGGGCTGGTTGACCTGTTCGGCGGCTACCTCGAGGTGGACAGTCAGCCGGGGGAAGGCTCGGTCTTTACCGTGAACCTGCCTTTCGTCGTGGCCGCGGCGCGGTTGGCTCCAAAGCCGCTGCCCGTCAACGTGAGGGGGGCGCGTGTTCTCATTGTTGACGACAACGCGGTCAACCGGCAGATACTGACTGAGCAATTGGCTGTTTGGGGCTTCGATGGAGCGGCCGCCGGGGATGGACTGGAGGCCGTTGCGATCCTCGAGGCGGCCGACGAGCTTGGCATCGAGATCGATGCGGTTGTGCTCGACTACCAGATACCCGGCATGAACGGCGCCGAGATCGCGCGAAAACTGCGTGCGGACTGCCGGTTCGAGCGCTTGCCAATCATCTTCCTGACGTCGATGGACATTTCAGGGACGGAGAAGGACTTCGCGGCGCTGAATGGCCAAGCCTATCTCATGAAGCCGGCGCGGGCCAACGTCATGAGGAACACAATCGTCGACGTCGTGCGTACCAGCCGGACGAAACAGATCGCCACGGCGGTCAACATGTTTCCCAATGTTCAGGAGACAGCACCGTCGCTGCTCCCCAAGGTCGAGTCTTCCGAAAGAATGCCGGCGGGGTTCATTGATGTGCTGGTCGCCGAGGACAACGAGGTCAACCAGATCGTCTTCAAGCAGATCCTGCAGAAAACCGACGTCAGCTTTCTCGTCGTCAGCAACGGCCAGGAGGCGGTGGAGGCGTGGGATCGCTACACCCCGCGCATCATCATGATGGATGTCTCGATGCCGGTGATGAACGGCCATGATGCGACGCGAGCAATACGTGATCGCGAGCGCGGACAAGGCCATCGCGTGCCAATCATCGGCGTGACGGCGCATGCGCTGGATGTCGACCGTGATCTCTGCCTGGAGGCCGGCATGGATGATTGTATGTCGAAGCCGATCAGCCCGGAACTGCTCGAAGAAAAGCTGGGGCTATGGCTGGGCAGAAGTGAGCAGCAGTCGGACCGCTCGGCCAGCTAGGATTTGATGCCACAGAGCATCTCACGTTTTCCCGCAAAGCCGCTGCGGCGCTCCACCACAAAACCGGCGGCAATCAGATTGCGCCTGACGAAGCCCGCCGCCGCATATGTCGCGAAGGTCCCGCTAGGCTTCGTCTTCTCGCAGACGAGGCGCATCAATTCCGCAGACCACATGTCGGCATTGCGTGACGGGGCGAAACCATCGAGATACCAGGCATCGAAATCTGCCCGCGCCGCTGCCACACTTTCGAGGGCACGGCCGCAGACGACGCTGAGACATGTATGGTCATCGAGCCTCAAGGATACCGTTCCTTGCGGTGTGTCGGGCCAGGCTGCCGTCAGCGCGTGTCGTTCGGCATCGATCTCGGTCCAATGAGAAAGTGCACGGTCGATTTCCCAGCGCTGCATCGGATAGAGCTCGAACGACATGAAGTGCAGTTGCTGCCCGATGCGCCGATTGAGCTTCCACTGTCGCCATGTTTCGGCAAAGTTCAGGCCGGTGCCGAAGCCAAGTTCGCCAATCAGGAAATCACTCCTGTTTTCCCAGCGCTCCGGCAGGCCATTGCCGCTCAGGAAGACATGCCCGCACTCCAGCCTGCCATCGGTCTGGCAATAAAAATGATCGCCAAAGGCCGGTGAATAGGGCATATCGCCGTCGCGCCACTCCAACGGCTCATGTGCGCCAGCGATTTTTTCAGGATCTGTATCTGTCATGCCCAAAGCCGATAGTCCGGCCTTGTCTTCCGGTCAATCATCGACCGCCCTGCTGATTGTCGGCGGTGGGATCATGGGGCTGTGGGCGGCAGTTCACGCGGAAAGGCTGGGTATCGATGCAGTGCTCGTCGATGCCGGTCGGCTTGGCCACGGTGCGAGCGGCGGCCTGCTCGGCGCGCTGATGCCCCATATGCCGGACAAATGGAACGCCAAGAAGCAATTTCAGTTCGATGCGCTGGTTTCGCTGGAAGCGGAGATTGCCGCGTTGGAACAGCAGACGGGCCTTTCCGCCTGCTATCGCCGCTCTGGGCGCCTTATCCCGCTGCCGAAGCCGCATTTGCGTGAGATCGCCTTTGGTCATTCCCGCGATGCCGACGATAGCTGGATCGCGGGCGAGCGGCGTTTCCACTGGCACGTCCTCGACAGGCCTCCCCAGGACAATTGGCTCGACGCAGCGGCCGGCGAAAGCGGCTTCGTGCACGATACGCTTGCGGCAAGGGTTGCCCCCCGATCGCTGACTGCAGTACTGGCCGCATCGACGCGCGACGCACGGCATGTGCGGGTTGCCGAATATGTTTCGGTCGATGATATCGATTTTGAGCGCAAGGTTGCGAAAACGACCGCAGGTAACATTGCGTTCGGCCGCTGCATCGTCGCAGCCGGTCACGAATCCTTTCCCTTGCTGGGGCGTTACACCGCCGGTCTTGTGCGGCCGCTCGGCCAGCCCGTCAAAGGGCAGGCGGCGTTGTTGAAAGCCGATGTCGACCCATCCTTGCCGACCATCTTCCGTGACGGGCTCTATATCGTTGCACACGAGGGCGGCCACGTCGCTGTCGGCAGCACCAGCGAGAATCGTTTCGACGAGCCGTTCTCGACCGATGGACAGCTCGACGCACTGCTTGAGGCGGCCGGACAGCTGGTGCCGCTATTGAAGAGTGCGCCTGTGCTTGAACGGTGGGCCGGTTTGCGGCCGAAGGCAATCGACCGAGATCCGATGATTGGCGTGCACCCTGACTACGACGGCCTGATCGCTTTGACCGGTGGCTTCAAGGTCAGCTTCGGCTTGGCGCACCGTCTAGCGGCCGCAGCGGTCCACCTAGCCGCCGGTCTTCAGCCGCCCTTTGCGCTGCCCGAAAACTTCCTGTTTGCCAATCACATCCGCGTGGCTTCACGCTAAACGTGAATTAGCATTTCCTGCCTTTCGTCAATTTGTCACGCAAATCACCTATCTGCTAGCGCAATCGCGGCGCCGACGGAGGGCTGCGCCGTTTGTCTACGGAGGAAATTTGATGCGCTACGCCATTTGCTTTACGCCCGCTGCGAGCGACCCGCTCTCGCATGTGGCCGCAAATTGGTTGGGTCGGAACGTGTTTTCCGGCGATATGGTCGAGCCGATTGCGATACGTGGCCTGAGCATTCACGAGATCGCCTTTCATACGGCCATGCCACGCCGCTATGGTTTTCACGGTGTCCTGAAGGCGCCCTTCCGCCTGGCCGCCGATGTGACAGAGGCGCAACTTCTGCGTGATCTCATGCGCTTCTGCGGCACGCTGACGCCGTTTCACATCAATCGGCTGGAGGTGGCCCGGCTCGGTGGATTCTACAGCCTTGTGCCGTCGCTGCCTTGCGAACACGTCCACTATCTTGCCAATGCCGTTGTTCAGGAGTTCGACCGGTTCCGCGCGCCGTTGAGCGAGGCGGAAATCGAGCGCACCGATCCGGGCGGTCTGTCGGCGGCGCAGTTCGCCAATCTGCACCGCTGGGGAAGCCCCTATGTGATGGACGAATTTCGCTTCCATATGCCGCTGACCGGACCGGTCAGCCATTGTGACCTGCCACGGCTCGAGCGCGCGCTGCGCAACGTCTTCGAGCCCGTGCTTGCCGATTCCGTGAAGGTCGCCAATGTCGCGCTGATGATCGAGGAGGGAAATGGCGGACCGTTTCGCGTGCATTCGCTGCATCCGATGGGCAAGGTCAGCGCCCGGAAAGATCGCGTCCCCGCGCTAGCCTAAGAGTTGTGCCACAACCGCAAAACTCTGTTGCGTACTTTCCGTCTCGACATTCCGTCTCCGGGTGTTACCGTTTCACCGACTTTCAGGAAGGTGATTTCATGGTATCCGAGACTTATCCGCGCAATCTGATCGGTTATGGACGCAATACGCCCGATCCGAAGTGGCCGGGCGATGCGCGCGTGGCCGTCCAATTCGTCATCAATTACGAAGAGGGCGGCGAGAGTTGCATTCTCGATGGCGATCCAGCCTCCGAGAACCTGCTGTCGGAAATTGTCGGTGCTGCAGCCTGGCCGAGCCAGCGCAACCTCAACATGGAATCGATCTACGAGTATGGTTCGCGCGCCGGCTTCTGGCGCTTGTGGCGTATGTTTACCGAGCTCAAGGTTCAGGTCACCGTTTATGGCGTGACGCTGGCCATGGCGCGCAACCCCGAAGCGGTCGCGGCCATGAAAGAGGCCGGCTGGGAGATCGCCAGCCACGGTTACCGCTGGCTGGAATACAAGGACTTCCAGGAGGACGTCGAGCGCAAGCACATTCAGGAAGCCGTGCGCCTGCACACGGAACTGACCGGCGAGCGCCCCTACGGTATGTATCAGGGTAAGCCCTCAGACAACACGCTGCGCCTCGTCATGGAGGAGGGCGGTTTCCTTTATTCCTCGGATTCTTATGCCGACGACCTGCCGTTCTGGGTGAAGGGCATCGACGACAAGCCGTTCCTGATCATCCCCTATACGCTCGAGACCAACGACATGCGTTTCGCCACACCGCAGGGCTTCAACTCGGGTGATCAGTTTTTCACCTACCTCAAGGATGCCTTCGATACGCTCTATGAAGAGGGTAAGGCGGGCAGCCCGAAGATGATGTCTGTCGGCCTGCATTGCCGCCTCGTCGGTCGTCCGGGCCGCGCGGCGGCGCTGAAGCGGTTCATCGAGTATGTGCTCAAGCACGACAAGGTGTGGGTGCCACGGCGTATCGAGATCGCCCAGCATTGGCACACCAACCACAAGGCGGAGGCAATCTGATGCTGTCGCGTGACGAGTTCGTATCGCGTTACGGCGGTGTTTTCGAACATTCGCCGTTCACTGCCGAGCGCGCTTATGACGACGGTTTCGTCGGCGACGAGTTGACGGTGGACCGGGTGCATACGGCACTCGTCGCCATCTTCCGGGCGGCAAGTGAGGAGGAGCGGCTGGGCGTGCTGCGCGCCCATCCTGATCTTGCAGGACGTCTGGCGATAGCGGGCGAACTCACCGAAGACAGCAAGAAGGAGCAGGC
This sequence comes from Rhizobium sp. 3T7, assembly GCF_020166565.1. Lineage (NCBI taxonomy): Bacteria > Pseudomonadati > Pseudomonadota > Alphaproteobacteria > Hyphomicrobiales > Rhizobiaceae > Rhizobium > Rhizobium sp. 3T7. Next base: position 8,673 of record NZ_JAIQXS010000025.1, on the reverse strand, counting down.
AGGCGCAGGGCTCGACCGACTAAGCGCGGAGGAACATGCCCGTTTCACCGAGCTCAACACGGCCTATGTCGAGAAATTCGGCTTTCCCTTCATCATTGCCGTCAAGGGCTTGAACAAGGACGACATTCTGGCGGCCTTCGAAAAGCGCATCGGCAACACTCGCGACGAAGAGTTCGACACGGCCACGGCTCAGGTCGAGCGCATCGCGTTGCTGCGACTGGAAACGATGCTGCCGGCGCGTTGAAACAAACGTCTCCGACTTTTCTCTTTCGCATCCGTGACTTATAGTTGCGCCATGAAGCCGTCAGAAGTGCTGGAGAAGAACAGGCAGGCGATCCGTGAAGCGACGAAGCGCTTCGCCGCGGCAAATGCGCGTGTCTTCGGTTCTGTGGCGCGAAGGGAAGATCGGCCGGACAGCGATCTGGACATTCTGGTGGATACCTTGCCAGGCACTACCTTGTTCGATCTAGGAGGGTTGCTTGAGGAGTTGACAGAGACGCTTGGTATCGAGGTCGATCTTGTAACGCCCGGTGGCCTGCCGGAGAAAATACGCGAACGCATTCTTTCGGAAGCGGTCGTTGCATGAGCGTCGAGCGGCTGGTGGAGTACATCGATCGCATGCAGCAGGCCGCTGAACAAGCACGCGCGCTAACCGAAGGTTTGAACAAAGAAACCTTTCTGGCGGACCTTAGAACCCAGCTGGCTGTCACAATGTCCCTCGTCCTTTTGGGCGAGGCAGCGGCTCGCATCGGTACGAACCACCCTGATTTCCTTCGCGATCATCCAGAACTCCCCTGGTCGAAAATAGAGGGAATGCGGAATCTGATTGTGCACGACGACCATCGTGCAGATCTTTCGGCGATTTGGGGTACGGTGCGAAGCGATCTGGCGGATCTGATCTCGCAGCTTCAAGCGATACGCCATTGGCGCATCCAAGGCGAATAGTGAAATGTCTCAATTACTCGATATTCTTCCCCTCACCAAATCCGCCTTCGCGCCCTTCGGCGACGTTATCGAAGCAGATCCGGCAACGATGCGCTATATCAACAACGGCACGACCGAACGGTTTCATGCGCTGGCCGCCGCCGAAGCGGCAGGCGAGGGTGCACGCGTCATCATCAACCTTTTTCGCGGCCGGCCCCGGGCCTTTCCCTATGAAATCGGCATGATGGAGCGGCATCCGTTCGGCAGCCAGAGCTTTTCGCCGATTTCCGCTCGTCCTTACCTTGTTGTCGTCTCCGAGGACGAGGGCGACAAGCCCGGTCGCCCGCGGGTATTCCTGGCGCGGGGCGATCAGGGCGTGAACTATCGCCGCAACGTCTGGCATCATCCCTTGATGTCGCTCGGCGCCGTCAGCGATTTTCTCGTCGTCGACCGCGAGGGGCCTGGCAGCAATCTGGAAGAATACGCCTTCGAAACTCCCTTCATCATCAGCGAGCCGAGCCTATGACCGGACTGACCACCCACGTCCTCGATACAGCCTCCGGCAAGCCAGCCGAAGGGCTGCGGATCGATCTCTTCCACCTGGAAGGAGACGTCCGCCGGCACATCAAGACGGTCAACACCAATTCCGACGGCCGTGTCGATGGGGGGCCGATCCTGATCGGCGACAGCTTCAAGGCGGGAACCTACGAACTGCTCTTCCATGCCGGCGATTACCTGCGTGCAAAAGGTATCGCTTTGCCGCATCCAGCGTTTCTGGATCTCGTGCCCATCCGCTTCGGCATCGCCGACGTGACCGCGCATTATCATGTGCCGCTATTGATCTCGCCTTACGGCTACTCGACCTATCGCGGCAGCTAGACCATGCGTTTTGCGGCGATTGCGGACATTCATGGCAACCATCTGGCGCTCGAGGCTGTATTGGCCGACATTGTGGCGCAGGGCATCACCGATATCGTCAATCTCGGCGACTGCTTCAGCGGTCCGCTGACAGCAGGACGAACCGCGGAACTGCTGCGGGCGCAGGACATGCTGACCGTCCGCGGCAATCACGATCGCTACCTGATCGAACGGCAGCGGGACGCCATGCATGCCTCGGATGCGGTCGCATTCGATCAGCTGACAGTGGATGACCTGCAATGGTTGCGCAGTCTGCCGACGAATGCGGTCTACCGTGGCGAGGTCTATCTCTGCCACGCGACACCGGCGGACGACAGCACCTATTGGCTGGAGTCCGTGTCTACGGAAGGCCATGTGTTCCTGAAGCCGCTTACGGAAATCGAGGCGCTGGCCAAGGGCGCGGATTTCCCGCTGATCCTCTGCGGCCACAGCCATATCCCGCGAGTGGTCCGCCTCAGCGACAACAGGCTGATCGTCAATCCCGGCAGCGTCGGCTGCCCCGCCTACGACGACGACCTGCCGCGCTACCACAAGGTCGAGACCGGCCATCCGCTCGCGTCCTATTGCATCCTCGAGAAGGGAGAGGCTGGCTGGCTTCCGGCTTTCCGCACTGTCGCCTACGACCACATGGCCATGTCGCGCCTCGCAAAAGAAAACGCCCGCCTGGATTGGGCGGGCGCGCTTGCGACGGGTTGGATGCCGTAGCTCTCTCTTTACTGACGGCCGAGCAGGATCGACGCGTTGACGTCGTTGATGTCGCGCTTGCCGCAGAGCGCCATGGTAACATCCATTTCCTTGCGCAGGATGTTAAGGGCAAGCGTCACGCCCTCCTTGCCCATGGCACCGAGGCCGTAGAGGAAGGGGCGGCCGATATAGGTGCCCTTGGCGCCGAGGGCGACTGCCTTCAGCACGTCCTGGCCTGAGCGGATGCCGCCGTCCAGGTGCACCTCGATCTTGTGGCCGACGGCATTGACAATTGGCTCCAGCATGCTGATCGAGGAGGGGGCGCCGTCGAGCTGGCGGCCGCCGTGGTTGGAGACGATGATGGCGTCGGCGCCGGTTTCGGCCGCCGATTTGGCGTCCTCGACGTCGCAGATCCCCTTGATGATGAGCGGGCCGCCCCATTGTTCCTTGATCCAGGCCACATCGGCCCAGGAGAGCTGCGGGTCGAACTGCTCGGCGGTCCAGGAGGAGAGCGAAGAGAGATCGGAAACGTTCTTGGCGTGGCCGACGATGTTGCCGAAGGTGCGGCGCTTGGTCTGCAGCATGTCCAGGCACCAGAAGGGGCGCGTCGCCATCTGCCAGATGTGTTTCGGCGTGAACTTCGGCGGTGCGGACAGGCCGTTGCGCAGGTCCTTGTGGCGCTGGCCGAGGATCTGCAGGTCGGCGGTCAGCACGAGGGCAGAGCACTTCGCCGCCTTGGCGCGGTTGATCAGGTTCAGCACGAAGTCCTTGTCGCGCATCACGTAGAGCTGAAACCAGAACGGCTTGGTGGTGACCGAGGCGACGTCCTCGATCGAGCAGATGCTCATCGTCGACAGCGTGAAGGGAACGCCGAATTCCTCGGCGGCGCGCGCCGCCAGCATTTCACCGTCGGCGTGCTGCATGCCGGTCATGCCGGTCGGCGCAAGCGCCACCGGCATCGCCACTTTCTGGCCGATCATCGTCGTCTCCAGCGTCCGGTTCGTCATGTCGACGAGCACGCGCTGGCGCAGCTTGATCTTGGCAAAATCGCTCTCATTCGCCTGATAGGTCGACTCCGTCCAGGCACCGGAATCCGCATAGTCGAAAAACATCTTCGGGACGCGGCGCTGGGCGAGGCTTTTTAAGTCGGCGATCGTGAGAGGCGTGGCCATGGATAAGACTTTCACATCTGAATAATGCCATGGCCCTTAACATGATTTCCGAGGCTTTGTGTATCTCTTTCGTCGCCTACGGAACAAGAATCAGGCTGCCTGCGGCACGCCCTTCTTCGAGGAATTGCTGGGCTTCTGCTGCCGCCTCCAGAGCGTATTCGCGGGCGATCGTTGCGGTGATGCCGGAGGCCAGCATTTTGACCACTGCTTCGGCTGCGCTCAGATAGTCCGCGGTATCCGTGATGTAGGCCATGATGCTCGGATGCGTCAGCCATTTGCCGGGGCGAAGCTCGTCGACCGAGACAGGCGGGATTGGCCCGCCGGCCTGTCCAATCGTTGCGACGACCCCGAATGGACGGACGGATTGGATGGATTTTGCGAGCATGCCGGCGCCGATGCCGTCATAGGCAACTTCGACCCCGCGATTGCCGGTCAGCGCCTTCACGGCGGCGACGACGTCCGCGTCGCGGCCGACGATCACGTGATCGGCACCATAGCCACGCGCGAGATCAGCCTTTTCCTCCGAGCTTGCGGTTCCGATCACCGTGGCGCCGAGGTGCTTGGCCCATCGCACGAGAACACTTCCAAGCCCGCCGGCGGCGGCATGGACAAGCACGGTGGTTCCCGGCTGGACGCGGTAGGTCTTCGTCAACAGCATATAGGCCGTCATTCCCTTCAGCATGGATGCGGCCGCGAGGTTTGAAGGGACGCCATCGGGCAGGCGAACGGCGAGGAACAGATGGGTGTGAAGCTGGTGGATCGGCGTGGCCGCCGCATCGTGCTGACGCAAGAGGGTGAGCGGGTCGCCGGAATGGCGGAGCGTATGGGGCAGGAGGCGCTTGCCGTCGAACGGCTGGGGCTTGCGGCCGGCGCGACGCTTTCAGGGGAGGTCCGGATCAGCGCGCCGCCGACACTCGCCGCCGCAATGCTGCCGACAGCGCTTGTTGCCTTGCGAGCCCGCCACCCCGATATCGGCATCACTATCGTTGGCGAGACGCGCTACGCCTCGCTCGACAGGCGGGAGGCGGATATTGCGGTTCGCATGACGAAGCCGGAGCAGGGTAACTTCGTCATCAGCAAGCTTGGAGATGTCGCCTTCGGCTTCTATGCCACGGCCGCCTATCTGGCGGCGACGCCGAACGAGCAGAGAACGTTTATCGCCTATGACGAAACGATGGCGAGCGCGCCGCAATCGATGCGGCTTGCCGAGGCGACTGAGGGGAGGAAGGTGACGCTCAGGGCAACGACGCTGGAATTCCAGCTGGCGACGGCACGCGCCGGCGGCGGCATCGCCATGCTGCCGAATTTCATGCTGGCCGACCTTGACGACCTGGTCGAGGCGATCCCTCAGCGGCAGCCGCTGACGCGTGAACTCTGGCTGGTCGTGCACGCCGACATCCGTAACGTGCCGATCATCCGGGTTGTCATGGACGCGCTGAAGTCGATTGCGTGGTCGAAATAGCGGCCGCCAGCATTATCGTGGGCGATGGCGCAGGTAGACGACGTCGCCTTGGAGTTGCTCGACCGAAACAAGCGACAGGCTCGTTGCCGGCACGGCGGCGCGGTCGAAGATCATCGGCATGCTCCTGCTCCCGTCGGCAGCAGGCAGGATCAGCAGGCTGATCTCGTCGATGAGCCCTGCGGACACGAAGCTGCCGTTGATGCCGCCCCCACCCTCGAGCAAAAGCCGGTCAATGCCGACGTCGGCACGGAGGCAGTCGCCGGCTTTCGCCTGCTCGTGAACGCGCTTCGCTACCGGGCGTGAGACGTGCTGCGTCTGCCCGCCGCCTGCGGGCGACCTGTCGCCGCGCAACCTCAGATCGCACTCTTGGCCGCAACGCCCGCCACGTAGGTCTCGACGATCGCGCGGTCGTCGCCCATGGTTTGCAGCAGGAACAGTTCTTCCGGCAGCGTCTTCACGACCTCCATCTTCAGCGCCATGGCGGGCGTTGCGGCGGCGTTGAGGACGACGATATCGGCGTCCGAGCCGACATCGAGCGTGCCGATCCGATCGGCGAGCGAGAGCGACCGGGCGTTGCCGAGCGTCATGTGGTAGTAGCTTTCCAGTGGGTTCAGGCGTTCGCCAAGCAGCTGCTGGATCTTGTAGGCCTCGTCCATCGTGCGCAGCATGGAATAGCTTGAGCCGCCGCCGATATCGGTGGCGACGCCGATACGTACCGGTTTTTCGCGGCGGGCGAGCGCCTTCAGCGGGAAGAGGCCAGAGCCGAGGAAGAGGTTCGAGGTCGGGCAATGCACTGCGACCGAGCCTGCCTCGCTCATCGCATCGGCCTCGCGATCCGAGAGATGGATGCAGTGGCCGAAGAGCGTCTTGTCGCCGAGCAGGCCGTAGCCTGCGTAAATATCGGTGTAGTCGATCGCCTCGGGATAAAGCTCGCAGGTGAATTTGATTTCGTCGTGGTTTTCCGAGAGGTGCGTCTGGATGTGCAGATCGGGAAACTCGTGGGCAAGCGCCTGCGTGGCTTCCATCTGCGCCGGCGTCGAGGTGATCGCGAAGCGGGGAGTGATGGCCACATGGTTGCGACCCTTGCCGTGCCATTCGGTGATGATCTGGCGGGTCTCGTCGTAGCCCATCTGAGGCGTGTCGAGCAGGCCCTGCGGCGCGTTGCGGTCCATCATCACCTTGCCGCCGACCATGCGCATGTTGCGTTTCAGCGCTTCTGCGAAGAAGGCATCGGCTGAGGTCTTGTGGACGGAGCAATAGGCGACGGCCGTCGTCGTCCCGTGACGCACGAGCTCGTCGTAGAAATGCGTTGCGATACGTGCGGCATGGGCGCTTTCGACGAAGCGGCATTCCTCCGGGAAGGTATAGGTATTCAGCCATTCCAGCAGGTTTGCAGCATAAGAGGCGATCACCTGCATTTGCGGGAAATGCAGGTGCATGTCGATGAAGCCCGGCATGATCAGATGCGGACGATGATCGACGGTCACGGTATCGACGGGGGCCTGCGCGCTCACCGTGTCATAGGCGCCGCAGGCAACGATCAGGCCGTCCTTGATCAAGAGGGCACCGTCGCTTTCGTAGAGGTAGCTTCCGCTATCGCCAAGGTCTTGTGGGACACGCAGGAAGGAGAGGAGGCGGCCGCGGAGAAGGGTGTGTGTCATGGCTTTCTGCCTCTCGATTGTCTTGTTGCGCGGCTTTCGCGTCAGGGCGCCGGCTGGGCGGCGATGGACGCCGGCGTGGCGGCGCAGCCGTACATGGTCTTGTCTCCGAACACCAGAACCGCGTTCATCGCGTAGTGGCGATCGGACATGCCGTCTGAGCAATCCCCTTTGGTCAGCGTCAGCTTGAACGGTGTCGGTCCGTCGGCGACTGCCCACGTGGCACGATCGTTCTCGATGACTGGACCAGGGTTGGCGCTCTTGACGTCCTCGACACCCGGACGGCTGAACGTGAGACCGTCGGCACGGATCTTGATCGCCCAGAAGGGCTCGGTACCGAGCGCGTTGAGCTCACCGGCGAAATCGCCTGCATTTGCTGTCGGGCTGCTTGCCGCCGCCGTCGTCGCATCCGCACCGCTCTGGCCGCAACCGGTCAGAGCGGAGGCGAGGAGCATGACGCGAAGGGCGGCTGACATCATTCCTGCTTGCCTTCGACTGCGCTTTCGAACCAGGCGACGAGCATCTTGCGCTCATCCGGGGTGATATCGGTCACGTTGCCGGGTGGCATGGCGTGGCTGCGGCCCGCCTGTATATAGATCTCGCGCGCATGAGCGGCAATTTCCGCATCGGTTTCAAGCATGACGTTGTTCGGCGGACGGGCCAGTCCTTCATAGACCGGTTCGGCGGCATGGCACATGGAACAGCGCGTACCGACGAGCTGCTTGACCGCGGGGAAATGCTGGTCGCCAGCGAATTGCTGGAAGGCGGGAGCAACCGCCTGCGCATCCTTCTCGCCAGTCAGCACCTTCGGTACGGTCGACAGCCACATGATCAGGACGAAGAGAATGACGGTGACGATCCAGGTCCAGGTCGGGCGGCCCTTGCGCGCGTGCGTCGTGTTGAACCAGTGACGGATGGTGACGCCCATCAGGAAGACGAGGGCGGCGATCACCCAGTTATAGGCGGTGCCGAAGGCCAGCGGATAGTGGTTCGACAGCATGAAGAAGATGACGGGCAACGTCAGGTAGTTGTTGTGGAGCGAGCGCTGCTTGGCGACCGCGCCATATTTCGCATCGGGCGTGCGCCCGGCAATCAGGTCGGCAACGACGATCTTCTGGTTCGGGATGATGATCATGAAGACGTTGGCCGACATGATCGTTGCCGTGAAGGCGCCCAGATGCAGGAAGGCGGCGCGGCCGGTGAAGAGCTGCGTATAGCCCCAGCCCATAAAGACGATCACGGCGTAGAGCACGACCATCAGGCCCCAGGTGTTCTTGCCGAGCGGCGACTTGCACAGCAGGTCGTAAACTATCCAGCCGACGGCCAACGAGGCGAGCGAGATCAGGATCGCCACCGGCGCGCTGATGTCGAGCACATGGCGGTCGATGAGGAAGAGGTCGGCGCCGCCGTAGTAGACGATGCAGAGCATCAGGAAGCCGGAGAGCCAGGTGAAATAGCTTTCGTACTTGAACCAAGTCAGGTGCTCGGGCATCTGCGCGGGTGCCACGAGATACTTCTGGATATGATAGAAGCCGCCGCCATGGACCTGCCATTCCTCGCCATAGGCGCCGGGCGGCAAATGCGGCCGCTTCACCAGGCCGAGGTCGAGTGCAATGAAATAAAAGGACGAGCCGATCCAGGCAATCGCGGTGATGACGTGGAACCAGCGGGCGGCAAAGGCCAGCCATTCCCACGCGATGGCATATTCATACATTGAGTTCCCCTGTTCTTCCTCCGACTCGTCACATTGCAGAAAGTCGTGCCAGGAGGAAAGGGGATTGGCGATCACTTGGAGCTAATGCCGGGAATAACGCAAAGCCGATCGTGGTAACGAACTTTTGAAAAGCCCCACGGG